>DATFGS010000306.1:0-42170 GCA_035249225.1 Candidatus Methylomirabilota bacterium
TCGCCTATGCTGCACGCGCCCACGTCGCTCGGGAGTGAACCTCCTGCTCGGGAGGAAGCCATGGCCAGGCCACCGTTCTCGCTCGCCCCCCTCGATCGCCGGCAGTTCCTCCGGACCTCCGCCGCCGCGGCGGGATTGTCGATGATGCCGGGCACCCTCGGCGCGCAGTCGGCCGGGCCCTGGGCCGCGCGGCCCGCGGGCAACCCGGCGAGCGTGACCTTCGTGGTCTGGCAGTACGGCAAGATCTACGAGCAGATCGCCCAGCAGTTCGAGCAGGACTGGTCGGTCAAGGTCAACCAGATCATCGAGCCCAACGTCGAGCCCCAGGTGGCGAAGCTCACCGCGATGTACGCGGCCGGCGATACCGTCGACGTCTCGCAGTCGCCCATGCAGTACCTCGCGAGCTACATCGACCAGGGCATCGCCACGCCAATCGACGGCCTGCCGGGCGTGGACCAGTACGTGCGGGACTTCACCCCGTTCACCAAGGCCATTGCCCAGCGCGACGGCAAGACCTGGGGCCTCCCCTACTTCTCCACGGTCTGGGTCTTCATCTACAACGACGACCTGCTCACCAAGGCCGGCTTCAAGGGCAAGCCGTTCAAGAGCTATCCCGAGCTGCTCGAGCAGTGCCGCAAGGCCAAGAAGGACGGGGTCAGCAAGTACCCGATCCTCTGGGTCGCCGGCGCGGGGTTCGAGCAGCTCCCCGCGACCTGGTTCAGCATGACCCACAACCGCGGCGGGGTGATCTTCGACAAGCAGCTCGCGCCCCAGCTCGGGGCCGGGTCCATCGCGCGCGAGACGCTCAAGTGGTGGCAAAACACGTTCAAGGAGGAGCTGGCGGATCCCAACTCGCTCAACCTCCGCTTCATCCCGGCGGTGAAGGCGTTCAACGCGGGCCAGCACGTCTACCTCGGCACGCTCCACCACTACTACGTGAGCCTCGTGAACGACGCGGCCAACTCCCCGATCGCGGGCAAGGGCCGCGTGGTCGGGCACCCGGGCGACGGCAAGACCATCGGGTACACGATGCTCTACATTCTGCCGAGCGCGACGAAGAACAAGGAGTGGGCCTGGAAGCTGCTCCAGTACCTGGGCGGCCGCACCAAGGACGGGCAGTACACCCAGGCCAACCGCCTGGCCACCGACGCCATGCTCGGCAGCGGCTACCAGTCGGTGATGGACAGCGATCTCCTCAAGCGGGGCTGGGCGAAGTGGGGCGACGTGCCGACCATCCTCGACGTCTGGAAGCGTGCGTCCAACTTCTCCGACGTGGTGCCCGCGGTCTCCCAGAAGTGGTATCCGCGCTGGAGCGACGCGATGAACGTGGAGCTGACCGCGTGCCTGCAGGGCAAGATCACCGCGGACCAGGCGTGCGACAACATGGTCGCGGCCATCGCGAAGGCCAAGAGCGCCTGACCTCCCCGTCGACCCCGGGGCACACCGTGAGCCCGGCGACCGCGCTCCGGCGCGGCGAGCTGTCGGCGGGGCGGCTCGCGGCGCTGATGAACGCGCCGTCGATCGCCTGCCTGACGCTGGTGCTGGCCTACCCGATCGTCTACGCGGGCTACCTCTCGCTGCACGAGGTGAGCCTCCGCCAGCTCCGTACCGGCGAGTTCCCGTTCGCGGGCCTCGCCAACTTCGCGCGCCTCGTCCGCGACGAGCTCTTCTGGCTCTCGCTCAAGCACACGCTCGTCTTCGTCGCCGCCTCGGTGGTCCTCGAGGTGGTGATCGCGCTCGTCATCGCGCTGATCGTGAACGAGGAGCGGGTGTGGCTCTCCCGGGTGACCCGCGTGCTGATCCTCGTCCCGTGGGCGGTGCCCCCGATCGTCAACGGGCTGCTCTGGTCGTTCATCCTCAACGCCCAGTACGGCTACCTGAACCGGGTGCTGGCCGCGCTCGGTCTCATCGACGGCTACGTGAACTGGCTCGGCCACCCCACCTTCGCGATGGCGGCGGTGATCGTCGCCTACGTCTGGCGCACCACCCCGTTCAACATCCTCCTCTACCACGCGGCGCTGCAGGGCATCCCCCGCGAGCTCTACGAGGCGGCGGAGGTGGACGGGGCCTCGGGCTGGGGCGCGTTCTGGGGCCTCACCCTGCCCCTGCTCCGCCCGATCATCGCGGTGACCCTGATCCTCCGCACCACCTTCGCGTTCATGGTCTTCGACGAGATCCTCGCCATCACCCAGGGCGGGCCCGGCAACGACACCTGGGTCGCGGCCTGGTACACCTACCGGATGTCCTTCCAGCCGCCGTTCAACATCGGCCTCGGCGCGGCGTCCGCGTGGGCGCTCACCCTGATCATCGGGGCCTTCGCGCTCCTCTACGTGCGCTTCGTCTACCGGCGGGTGGAGTGGTGAGCCGGCACCTGTCGTGGCCGCGGCGGGTGGCGCTCTGGATCGCGAACCTCGCGGCGATCGCGTTCCTGATCGCGCCGCTCCTGCCGCTCGTCCTGTCGAGCGTGCAGTCGGAGAAGACGCTCCAGGGCGACACGCGGGCGCTCCTGCCGCGCGAGTACACCGCGGCCAACTTCCGGCTCATCCTCTCCGCGGGCGCCCAGCGCGGGCCCATCTTCGAGCAGGTGTCCTACCTGCCCAAGTCGGTCGAGCGCTTCCCGGCCGCGTTCCTCAACAGCCTCCTCGTCGGCGTCGCGGTCACCCTGATCGCGCTGGCCCTGGCCAGCCTGTCCGCCTACACGATCGCGCGCCTGAAGGTGCGCTGGACGCAGACCCTGCTCCAGATGAGCGCGATGAGCCGCATGGTGCCGCTGATCGTCCTCATGGTGCCGCTCTACGTGCTCTTCCGGACCTACGGGCTGCTCAACTCGCTCACCGGCGTGATCATCGCCGAGGTCGGCTTCCTGATCCCGTACGCGATCATGATCCTGGTGCCCTACTTCGCGTCCTTCCCCGGCGAGCTGGAGGACGCGGCCCGCATCGACGGCTGCACGCGCTTCAGCGCGTTCATGCGGATGATCCTGCCGCTCTCGACCCCGGGCCTGGCCGCCTGCGCGGTCATCCTGTTCATCATCTCGTGGCACGAGCTGCTGATCCCGCTCATCGTGGTCAGCCGGCCCGAGGCGATGACGGTGCCGGTGGTCCTGGCCGGTCTCGTCTCGGACTACTTCGTCTTCTTCACCCTCATGATGGCGATCTGCCTGCTCGGCCTCCTGCCCACGCTCCTCCTGGTGCTGCTCCTGCAGCGGTACGTGGTGCGCGGGCTGGTCTCGGGCGCGGTGAAAGGCTAGGCATGCGCTTCGGGCTGATCGGCTACGGGCTCTGGGGCCGCCACCACGCGACCGCCATCCGCAAGGCGCCCGGCGCGGTGCTCGCCGCCATCGCGTGCCGGAGCGAGGCGACCGCGGCCCTCGCGCGCCGCGACTTCCCGGACGTGCCGGTGCACCTCGACTACCGGACGCTCCTGGCCCGCCCCGACGTGGACGTCGCCGACGTCGTGGTCCCCAATCACCTCCACGAGGAGATCGGCGTCGCGGCCCTCGAGCACGGCAAGGACGTCCTGCTCGAGAAGCCGATGGCCGCGAGCGGGGCCGAGTGCGATCGCCTCCTCGCCGCGGCCCGCCGGAGCGGCCGCGTGCTCAGCATCGGCCACGAGCTCCGGCTCTCGACCCAGTGGGGCACCGTGAAGGCGATCATCGACGCGGGGGACATCGGGGAGCCCATGTACGCGCTCCACACCCTCTTCCGGTTTCCCTACCGGCCCGGCGCCGACGGCTGGCGTCACGACCGGTCGCGCGTGGGCTCCTGGATCCTCGAGGAGCCGGTCCACGCCTTCGATTCGTTGATGTGGTATCTCGAGGGTCACGGCGATCCGGTGTCGGTCCTGGCCACCGGCAACGGCCGCCGTCCGGAGGAGGGCATGGAGGACAACTTCACCGCGCTCCTGCGCTTCCGCGGCGGGGCCTACGCCGTCGTCACCGAGACGCTGGCCGCCTTCGAGTACCACCACGTGACCGAGGTCGTCGGGCGCGAGGGCGCGATCCGGGCCTGGTGGTCGGGCACGCTGGACCGCACGCGCCGGCCCGCGTTCGAGCTCAAGGTGAAGCGGCGCGGCGGCGAGCCCGAGACCGTCGCCCTGGCCGCGTCCGGCGAGCTGTTCGAGCTGGAGGCGCAGCTCGCGCAGGCGGTCGTGGCCTTCCGGGAACGGCGGCCGCTCGTGTCGGGCGAGGAGGCGCGCAAGCGCGTGATCGTGTGCGTCGAGGCGGAGCGCTCGCTGCGCGAGGGCCGCGAGATCCCCCTCGGCTTCTGACCCTCCTCCCTCGGGCATTCTTCCGAGGATCCCAGGCAAGATGCCGTCCGCCCGGCCGGACCCGGCGGGCCGGGCCTCAGGACTTCCGCATAGTTGCGATGTGGCATTCCCGATGCTGGGCGTCTGCGCAGGAACCACGGTTGCTCACCCGCAGTCAGAACAGGAGGCCTCACATGGCGATCGATCAAGCGAGGCTCGACGCGCTCCTCGGCCGCGCCGTCGTGGACATCGGCGCAAACTTCCATGCCGCGCTGGTGGTCACCGGTGACAAGCTCGGGCTCTTCCGCGCGCTACGCGATCTCGGGCCGACCACTCCCGCCGACCTGGCCAAGCGCACGGATACCCACGAGCGGTACGTGCGCGAGTGGCTCTCCGCGATGGCCGCCGGCGGCTACGTCACCTACGAGGGCCCCACCGAGCGATTCTCTCTCTCGGAAGAGCAGGCCCTCGCCCTGCTGGACGCGGACCTGCCCGGCGCGTTCCTGCTCGCGCAGGCCACCGTGAAGTCCGAGCCGCGGATCACCGAGGCCTTCCGGTCCGGCAAGGGCATGGGCTGGCACGAGCACGATCCGGCGCTCTTCGAGGGCACCGAGCGATTCTTCCGGCCCGGGTACGCGATCAATCTCGTGCCCACGTGGATCCCGGCGCTCGAGGGCGTGCAGGCCAAGCTCGAGAAGGGCGGCCGCGTCGCCGACGTGGGCTGCGGCCACGGCTCCTCGACCATCCTCATGGCGAAGGCGTTTCCGGCGTCGCGCTTCGTGGGCTTCGACTACCACCAGGACTCGGTCGAGTGGGCGCGCAAGGCCGCGAAGCGTGAAGGCCTCGGCGAGCGCGTCACCTTCGAGGTGGCGGGGGCCGGCAACTATCCGGGCTCGGGCTACGACCTCGTCGCGTTCTTCGATTCGCTGCACGACATGGGCGATCCGGTCGGCATCGGCAGCCATGTGCGCCGGTCGCTCGGATCGGGCGGGACGTGGATGCTGGTCGAGCCGTTCGCGAACGACCGGCTCGAGGACAACCTGAATCCGGTCGGCCGGCTCTACTACGGCGCGTCGACGATGCTGTGCACGCCGAACTCGCTCTCCCAGGAAGTCGGCACGGCGCTCGGCGCGCAGGCCGGCGAGGCCCGCCTGAGGCAGGTGGCCAAGAAGGCCGGCTTCACGCGGTTCCGGCGGGCGGCGGAGACCCCGTTCAACCTGGTGCTGGAAGCCCGCGCGTGACGAGGGCGAAGCCGAAGGGGGCCCCGTCGGCCCCCTTCGGTCGCCCCCTCACTTGCGGGTGAAGAACTCCTTGATCGTCTGGCCGCTGAACTTGGCGCCCTCGACGATCGTGTTGCCGATGCCCTTGGCGGTTTCCTTGACGCCCGTGCCGACACTGCCCTGACCGATCTGCCTGGCGCCCTGCTGCACCTGCTGGGTCGCCGCGTCGACCTTGGTCTTGTCGGCGGCGCCCGCCGGCCCGCAGGACAAGCCGGCGGCCAGGACCACGGCCGGCGTGACGAGCCACGCCCGAGCTCTTCGCGTCATGATGCTCCTCCTTGCTTTGCGCAGCCATCGCGCGTTCGTCGGGGCCCACCCTCTAGTGAACAGCAAGGCGCGTTCCACGTGCACGTCCTGCAATTTCTCGCGGAGTTAGCCGCCGCCTACCGAGTCGGCCGGCCGCGTGCCGGTATGCCTTACCGTGCAAGAACTCCCCGCCGTGAACGCGGGGCGACCCCGCGGGTCCGTCGAAGTCCTCACGGTTGTGGCGATCCCGTCCTGGCATGTCAGGTGCTGGGTTCTTGGCGGAGGCGAACAACTCGACAGGGAGGAACCGATGGTCCAGAGCAAGAGACTACTTGCCGCCGCTCTCGCGGCGGGCGCGCTGATCGCTCCGGTGGCCGTCTCCGCCAATCACGTTCGATTCGATGGTGTCCCGTCCACCTCGGTCCCGCCGGTGGTCGTCTCGCCGCCCGCGGTGGTGGTGCCGGCGCCGGCGCAGACGCTGCAGGCCGACGAGATCGAGGCCGGGGTGGTGCGCGCGAGCATCATCTACGCGAACAAGCTCACCGCCGATGAGGTCCGCGGCGCGGTGCATCAGAGCCGCGGCCTGAAGGTCCAGGACAGCCAGGGCAAGATCAAGGCCCCCGAGGTGGCGGCCTCGGTCATCTACGCCGACGAGATCTCGGCGAACACGGTGGTGGCCGACACGATCTACGTTCGCGAGCTGAAGCGGCACTGACGGTTCCGCCGCGCGGCGGGGGCCTGGTCCACGAGACCAGGCCCCTTGCCGCTCAGGGCGACTGCGACGGCTCCGCCCTCGCGGGGCTGGGCGACGGCCCCGTCAGGGCCGGGCGGCACTCGTAGACCCGGTCGCCCACCAGCCGCAGCATCGTGTCGTCCGCCCCGATCCGGCGCAGGAACAGGACGGCCCGGGCGACCCGGGCCCGGCGGGCCGCGACGGCCTCATCGCACGCCTCCCTCGAAGCGTACGTGAAGCGCCCGGGGGCCCAGTCGAGGCGATCGAGCGTGGCGCTCCTCCAGATGACGTACTCGTCCGCCGCGGCCGCCGACACGTCCGCCAGTGCGTGCAATCCGATCAGGAACGCCAGGCCCCACCGGCCGATCGCCATGGCCGCGCCCTCCGTGAGCCGTAGTAGCACACTCCGGTGGAACGGTCCACGCGAGCGCCTGTATCCTGGGAGCGTGATCACCCGCCGGGAGCTCGAGCGATGGCTGCTGCGCGAAGGAGCGGTCCGGGTGAAGCGCGCCGACGGGCACAAGCACTTCACCCTGCGCGGCCGTCACGTCGTGGTGCTCGGCCACGGCCCGCAGACGCTCAGCGCCACCAGCGTCTCCCTCGTGATGAAGCAGCTCGAGCAGGCCGGCTACAGCCGGGAGCGGCTCCGGCAGGAGTGGGGCGGCGAGTGACCCCGCGGTCACGCCTTGCGCTTGCGCCGCTCCCGGATCTCCCGCAGGACCGCGGAGAGGCCGCTCCGGTCCTTCCGCGGTCCCAGCGCCGTCGACCGGCGGGCGGGGGTGGCGAGCGACGAGTTGTGGTGGCACACGAGGCAGTACTCGCCCCGCACCGCCGCGCAGTCCTTCAGCGCGTGGTCGCAGCGCCGCTCGCTCTTGCAGGCGAAGGACATCGCGGGCGGGTCGCGCGCCTAGGGCCGGCCGCGCAGGAAGTGGACGATCAGCATGATGACGGCCACGACCAGGAGCACGTGGATCAGGCCGCCGGCCAGGTGCACCACGAACAGGTCGAGGGCCCACAGGACGAAGAGAACGACGAAGGCGATCAGGAAGTTCGATTTGAACATGGGGGTCTCCCGTTTCGAGTCAGCAGCGTGATCAGCTCCCGCTCCAGATGTTGTCCGCGACTTTCCGGCCGTCCCGCTTCGCGGTGTACGCGACCGTCAAGCTCGTCCCGGGGCTGAGCCCGCCCGCAGTCTGCTTGCTCGTCAGGAAGATCTTGGTGCCGTTCTCGAGCACGATGTGGTCCTCGTGGCGCTCCCGGAGGATGCCGACGATGACGCCTCCCGCCATGGGAACCTCTGTCGTACCGTGAGAGGGAGGGCAAGACCAGATTCCGCGGGACCGCAACGCCGAACGCGTCGAACCAGGAGATCCCGCGGGAGGCGATCAAACTGTAGCACGGAACGAGCGCCTCCGGTCGCCCGGTCTTGATTCGCGCGCCGCGCGCAAGTAGGCTCGGCGTCATGCGCATACCCTCCGACCGCCTTCGCCGGCTCACCGCGACCATCCTCGCCCGTGGCGGCAGTGAGCCCGCCGAGGCCGATCTGGTCGCCGCGCACCTCGTCGACGCCAACCTCGCCGGCCACGACAGCCACGGCGTCGGGCTGATCCCGCACTACGTGCGGCACCTGAAGGACGGCCTCGTCGTCCCCAACACCTCGGTCAAGGTGCTGAAGGACGAGGGCGCCTTCCTCATGTTCGACGGCCAGCGCGGGTTCGGGCGCCGCGTCGCGGGCGAGGCGATGGCCGCCGCGATCGAGCGAGCCCGGGACACCGGAGTCGTCGTCGTGACGCTCGCCAACTCGCACCACGTCGGGCGCGTCGGCGCCTACGGCGAGCTGGCCAGCGCGGCGGGGCTCGTGTCGCTGCACTTCGTGAACGTGGTGGATCACACCGGGCTCGTCGCGCCCTACCGCGGGAGCGACTCGCGCTTCTCCACCAACCCGGTCTGCATCGGCATGCCGGGCACCGCCACCCAGCCGCCGCTCTTGCTCGACATGGCGACCAGCGGCGTGGCGATGGGCAAGGTGTCGGTCGCCAGGCGGGCGGGCAAGCGGATGGCGGCCGGCAACCTGATCGACGCGCAGGGCGCGCCCACCGATGACCCGGAGGTGATGTTCCGGGAGCCGCGCGGCTCGCTCCTGCCGTTCGGCGCCCACAAGGGATACGCGCTCGCCGTCCTCACCGAGCTGCTCGCGGGCGCCATGTCGGGCGGCGGCACGCTGCAGCCCGAGAACCCGCGCCGCGGCGGCACGGTCAACAACATGTTCAGCGTCCTCGTGGACCCGGCGCGCCTGGCCGGGGTGGACTGGATGCGGCGCGAGGTCGACGGCTTCGTGGGCTACGTGAAGGGCTCGCCGCCCGCCGACCTGGCCACCCCGGTGCTGGTGCCGGGCGATCCGGAGCGGCACTCTCGCGAGGCGCGGCAGCGCGCGGGTATCCCGCTGGACGCGACCACGTGGGCCGAGCTGGTGACCGCGGGCGAGGCGATGGGCGTGACGCGCGCGCAGGCCGAGGCGATCGCCGCGCCGGTCGCGGACTGAGCCGGCCCCGCGCCCGATGCTCCGCGTCCTCAGCGGCGCCACCCTGATCGACGGCACCGGCGCCGCCCCGGTGCCGGACGCCGCGGTGGTCATGGACGGCGACCGCATCACCGCCGCGGGTCCCCGCGCGGCGCTCTCCTGGCCCGCGGACGCCGAGGTCGTCGACGCGCGCGGCCGCACCGTCATCCCCGGCCTGATCGACGCGCACGACCACCTCGCGTCCCACGGCTACGGCCTCGCCACCCGCTGGGGCCTCGACGAGCCCGCGAGCACCGCCCATCTCCGCACCGCGCGCGTGCTCGCGGAGACGCTCGCGATGGGCTACACCACCGTGCGCGACGGGGGCGGGCTCGACGCGGGCTTCAAGCTCGCGGTGGACCAGGGGCTGATCCCGGGGCCGCGCCTGGTGCTGGCGGTGCAGATCATCTCGCCGACCGGCGGCATCGGCGACCGGGTGAGCCCCTCCGGCCACGAGTGCTGCGGCGCGTACGACCCGCTGCTGCCGGAGAGCGTGGCGAACGGGCCGGACGCGGTGCGCGACGTGGTCCGCACCATGGTCCGCGCGGGCGCCGACGTCATCAAGACCGCGACCACCGGCGGGGCCAGCTCGCGCGCCGGGCACGGCCCGCTCGACGCCGCGTTCACGCTCGGCGAGATGGAGGCGCTGGTCGCGGAGTCGCACGCGCTGGGGCGGCGCGTGATGTGCCACGCCCTCGGCGGCCCCGGGCTGCGCACCGCGCTCGAGGCCGGCGTCGATTCGATCGAGCACGGCTGCTACCTGGACGAGGATCCGACGCTGCTGGGGCAGATGGCGGTGCAGGGCACCTTCTTCGTGCCCACCCTCACCGTCTACGTCTACCACCGCGAGAGCCCGGCCCCGCACGTGCGGGAGCGCGCCCTCGCGCTGTACCCGCACCACGTGGCCAGCGTGCGCCGGGCGCTCGAGCTGGGCGTGCCGATCGCGGCGGGCACCGACGCGGGGGGCCACGGCCACCCGCGGAACGCGCTCGAGCTCAAGTACCTGGTGGAGGCGGGCCTCTCGCCGATGCAGGCGCTGCGCGCGGCGACCCAGTGGGCGGCGCGCTGCCTGGGGCTCGAGCGCGAGGTCGGGACCATCGAGAAGGGGCGCCTGGCCGACCTGGTGGTGGTCGACGGCAACCCGCTCGACGACGTCACCGTCCTGCTGGATCCCGCGCGCCTCGAGCTGGTCTACAAGGGCGGGACGGTCTGCGCGGATCGGCGACCGGCCCCCCGGGCGCGCTGAGCGGCTCGGCCGTGCGCACGCCGGACGAGATCAGGATCTCGAACCGGGCCACGTACTGGCCGGTGGCGCCGATCGACCTCGTGGTCGGGGCGCCCCTGGTGGTGCGCGCCCTGCTCGGGGTCACTCCGCTCGGCCGCGTGGTGCAGGCGGTGGTGCTCGGGGCGTACCTCGGCAGCGCCGCGCGCGACTGGCGCGATCGCCGGGGCATCCGCCGGATCGATTTCCGCCGGGAGTTCGGCGCCGACCTCCACCACCTCCTGCCGATGCCGCGCGAGCGGCGCGAGACGGAGGTCCGGGCCCTCGTCGAGCGCCTGAACGACGACTTCGCTCCGCGGGAGCTTCCGCGCCGCGAGCTGGCGGTCGAGGTCGACCGGCACCTCACCGACTACATCGCGGGCATCACCGGGCAGCGCGTGCGCACGAGCACCGAGGTGCGTGGGTTCGCCCTCTCGAAGCTCGCGTTCCCGTTCGCGGTGGGCGCCTGCGACGTGCTCTCGGGCGACATCGCGATCTTCAAGGACCTGGGGCCGCTCGAGCCCCACGTGCTGGCCCACGAGTTCTGCCACCGCAAGGGCTACTGGAAGGAGCTGCACGCGCAGGTCCTCGCCTACCTCGCCCTCGTCTCATCCGGCGAGCCGATCCTGAGGCAGGCCGCGCGTCTCGAGCGCTTCTATCGTCACCTGCGGGTCCTGGCCGGCCCGCGGCCGGGCGCGTTCGAGCGGCTCGCGGCCGCCGCGGGCCTGCGGCCCGAGCTCGGAAGGACGCTGGCCGAGCTCCGCCCCCCCGCGACCGCGGCCGGGCGGCAGTTCGAGAGCGGCATGCGGCAGGTCTATCACGCGCGCATGCGGATCACCGGACAGACCGGTATTTCCGACTACGACCTCGGCTTCACGAACTTCCTCTACACGTTCGAGACCAGCACGACCGCGAGGCAAACGCCCCCCGGCGTCTAGCCGGACGCCTTCTTGAAGAATTCCCCGATCGTCTCGCCGGTGAACTTGGCGCCCTCGACGATCGTGTAGCCGATGCCGATGAAGAACTCCTTGAAGCCGGGGCCGACCTCGCCCCGCCCGATCTGCTTGGCGCCCTGCTCGACCCGGCTGGTCGCCCGGTCCACCTTGGTCTTGTCGGCGGCGCCGGCCACGCCCGAGGACAGGGTCGCGGCCATGAGCACCGCCGGAACGATCCACCGTCCGCGAAGTCTCCGTGTCATGACGCACCTCCTCCAGTGGGATCGGCCAACGGCTCCATGCTAGCACCACTCGACGAGGCTCGCCGCCGGCGCGCGGAGGATCACGCGCCCAGATAGTATTTCTTCACCAGCTCGTTCTCGCGCAGCTCCCGCGTGCTGTGGCCCTCGAACTCGATCTTGCCGTGGACGATGATGTAGCCGCGGTCGGCGATCTTGGTGGCCTGGTTGAAGTTCTGCTCGGCCATGAGCACCGTGAGCTGGCGCCGCTCCTTGAGCTCGCGGATCTTGCCGATGACCCGGCTCACCAGGATGGGGGCCAGCCCGACCGAGGGCTCGTCCACGAGCAGGATCCGGGGCGAGGACATGAGCGCGCGCCCCACCGCCAGCATCTGCTGCTCGCCCCCGCTCATGCTGCCCGCGAGCTGGCGCCGGCGGGCCTGGAGCACCGGGAAGGCCTCGAAGACGAAGTCGAGATTGGCCGCGATGTCGGCGCGGGCGCCCGGCCGGTACGCGCCCAGCAGCAGGTTCTCCTCGACGGTCAGCTTCGGGAACAGGCGCCGGCCCTCGGGCACCAGCGCGATCCCCAGCCCCACGATCTCCTCGGTCGACTTCCGGGTGAGGTCGACGCGGGTGCCGTCGGTCTCCAGGAAGATCTCGCCGGCCTCGGGCCGCACCATGCCCATGATGCATTTGATGAGCGTGCTCTTGCCGTTGCCGTTGGTGCCGAGCAGGGCGACGGTCTCGCCGTCCCGGACCTCGATGGACACTCCGTGCAGCACGCGCACCGCGCCGTAGCCCGCGTCCACGTTGCGGACCACGATCCTACTCGCCAAGGTAGGCCTTCTCCACCGCCGGGTCCCGGACGATCTGGTCCGGCGTGCCCTCGGCGATCCGCTCGCCCGCGTCGAGCACGACGATGCGCTCCGAGAAGCGCATCACCGCCCGCATGATGTGCTCGATCATGATGATGGTGATGCCCTGCGCGTTCAGGCGGAAGAGGATCGCGAGGATGTCGTCCACCTCCGCGCTCGAGAGCCCGGCCATCGCCTCGTCGGAGATGAGCAGCTTGGGCCGCGCCGCCATCGCCCGGGCCAGCTCGAGCTTGCGCATCTCGATCTGGGTGAGCCCGGCCGGGCGCAGGTGCGCCTTCGCCTCGAGCCCGATGGACTTCAATATCTCCGCGGCGTCCGCGTCGGCCTCGCGGGCGCGGCGGTGCGCCGCGTACTCCAGCGGGATGTCGAGGTTCTCCTGCACCGTCATGCTCGTGAACGGCTTCGGGATCTGGAAGCTCCGCACGATGCCGAGCCGGGTGCGCCGATGGGCCGGCAGGTTCGTGATGTCGTGGCCGTCGAAGCGGATGCGGCCGCCGTCCACCGGCAGCGAGCCGGACACGCAGTTGATCAGCGTGGTCTTGCCGGACCCGTTGGGGCCGATCAGCCCGAAGCGCTCGCCCGGCTTCACGTGCAGGGTCAGCCCGTTCACCGCGGTGAAGCCGCCGAAGCGCTTGGTGAGGCCCTCGACTTCCAGGATGGCGTTCATCGGTCAGTGGCGGCGCACGCGGCGCACGAGGCCGAGGATGCCCTCGGGGGCCAGGACCACGAACGCCACCAGCACCACCCCCACGATGAACAGGTTCATCTCGGAGGAGATGGTCACGGTGGCGACCTGCTGGGCCGCGCCGAGGAGGACCGCGCCGATCACCGGCCCGACCCAGCTCGTGGTCCCCCCGATCATCGGCATCGCGAGGGCGTTCACCGCGTAGTCGAGGCTGAACGCGGAGTTGGGATCGACGAAGGTCACGTAGTACGGGAACGGGGCGCCCGCGACGCCCAGGAGGAAGCCGCTGACCGTGGTCGCGAAGAGCTTGAGGCGCAGGGTGGGCACCCCCATGCACTCGGCGGCCTCCTCGTTGTCCCGCAGCGCGGCGAGCCCGCGGCCGATCCAGGAGCGCTCGATGAAGCGCGCGGTGGTCACCGCCACCACCGCCAGGAAGACCATGACCGTGAACAGGAACGTCACGTAGTTGCCGAAGGGCGGCCCGCTCGGCCGGATCACGCTGAGGCCGCGGGAGCCGCCCACGAACTCCCAGTTGATGATCACGGTCTGCAGCACGATGGACAGGGCGAGGGTGGCGATCGAGAAGAAGACGCCCCGCAGGCGCAGGGTCAGGTAGCCGATGCCGAGGCCGAGCAGCGCCGACACCAGGCCGCCGGCCAGGATCAGCACCGGCAGCGGCGCCCGCACCGACTGGATGAGGAACACCGCGGTGTAGGCCCCGAGCGCGAAGAAGGCGGGGGTGCCGAAGTTCACGTAGCCCGCGTAGCCGCCGAGGATGTTCCACGCGCTCGCGATCACGATGTACTGGAGGATCACGTAGGCCGCGAAGTAGAAGTAGGGATTGACCCGCAGGGAGGCCACGAGCACGCCGGCCGCCACCACCGCGAGGCCGAGCACCAGGACGACGCCCGTCCGGCGCATCTAGCGCCCGAAGAGCCCGGCCGGACGCACCGCGAGCGCGATCAGCAGGATGCCGAACGACACCGCGAGGGACCAGGAGGGACCGAAGAAGGTGCCCATCACGCTCTCGACCACCCCCAGGATGATGGCGGCCACGAGGGTGCCGCCGATGCTGCCCATGCCGCCCAGCACCGTGATCGCGAACATGCGCCCGATGTAGTCGCGGTCCGACGAGGGCACCACCGGCGAGATCGTGATCAAGAGCGCGCCGGCCAGGCTGGCCGCCGCGATCCCGATCCCGAAGGCGATGGTCTTGATCTGGACCGGGTTGGCCCCCATCAGCCGCAGCGCGGCCGCGTCCTGCGACACCGCCATGATGGCCCGCCCGTAGAACGTCCGGCCGAGGAAGAGGTAGAGGGCCAGGGTCATCGCGAGCCCGACGAGGCACGGCACCAGCAGCCGGTAGGCGATGCCGACGCCGCCGAGGTCGATCGATTTGCCGATGTAGGCCGCCTGGACCAGCCGGTAGTCGACGCCGTACTTCAGGCTGAGACTCACTTCGATGATGAAGAGGAGCCCGAAGAAGAAGACAAGGCCCCGCAGCGACTCCTCCCCGCGTCGCTCGAAGCTCGTGTAGTAGACGCGGTACACGACCACGCCGAGGCCGTAGAACACGGGGGTGAACAGCACCCCGGCGAGGATGGGGTCCAGCCCGAACGCGGTGTTGACCACGTAGGCCGCGTAGGAGCCCAGGATCAGGAACGCGGGCTGCGCGATGTTGGCGATGTCGAGGAGGCCGAAGACGAGCGAGATGCCGAGGCTCACCGCGGCATAGAAGCCTCCGAGCAGGAGTCCGGCGACCAGCGCGTTCGCCAGCAGATCCCAGGAGAACAGGGAGCGCTCGCTGCTAGTTCTTCGCCGCCGAGTATGGGTAGATGATGTTGCCGGACTTGAACTCGTCGGGGTAGAGCACGACCTTCTTGCCCGGCCCGCGGAACTGCTCGATGCTCGTGCCCTGGACCTTCTGGAACTGCACCATCAGGGTGCGGCCCTTGGCCCATTCGCCGTTCTTGCCGAACTTGACCTTGCCCACGATGGTGTTGAACTCGGTGGCCCGGATGTAGTCGGCCAGCTTCTGCTGGTCGAGACCCTTGGTGGCCTCGATGGACTGGGCCAGCACCTGGCCGACCGCGTACGAATAGGGCGGCAGGTAGTAGCCGAGCGGATCGACCCCCGCCTTCTCGGCGCGGGCCTGGTACTCCTTCAGGAACTCCTTGACGCCGGCGATCGCGAGGAACGTCGGCTCCGGCGCCCAGAAGTCGTAGTTCACGACGCCGTTGAGCATCGGCCCCATGCTCGTCATGATGCTGGTGAACATCAGGCCCACCATCCCGCCGCCGAAGAGCTTGGGCTGGAGCCCCACCTCGTGGGCCGCGCGCAGCATGCCCACCGAGTCCGGCGGGTACGAGGCCACGAACACCACGTCGGGATTGGTCGCCTTGATCGCCCGCACGATCGGGGTGAAGTCGGTGGTGCTGGGCGGATAGGTCTTGTCGTAGACGGTCTTGAAGCCGAACTTCTTGATCAGGTCGCGCGCGCCCACGAGGGCGTTCTGGGGGTACTCCGCGTCCGCGCCGACGATCGCCACCGTCTGGGGCCTGGGATTCTGGCGCGCGGCCAGCTCGAAGAAGCCGAGCGCGGTGCTCGTCTCCGGCTCGGGCCCGTTCGGCGAGATCTGGAAATAGTTCGGGTACTTGTACTTCTCGTTGTTGGCCAGCCCGAAGATCCCCATGACCAGGAGCTTGCGCTCCATCGCGATGGGCATGAGCGGCGCGATGAGGTTGGTGCCGTAGCCGGAGGTGATGAGGTCCACCTTGTCCACGTCGAGCAGCTTGGAGTAGATGCCGGGCACCGTCGCCGGGTTGGTCTGGTCGTCGTAGAAGACCAGCTCCACCGGCCGGCCCAGCAGGCCGCCCTTCTTGTTGACGTCGTCCTTCCAGATCTGCAGCGCCAGCAAGGCCGGCTTGCCGTTGGCGGACAGCCCGCCGGTCAGGGCCATGCCGAAGCCGATCTTGATGGGGTCGGCGGCCCGGGCGACGAACGCCCCGGCGCTGGCGAGCACGAGAACTCCGATGACGGTCCCGATCAGGGCCCAGGCCAGGAACGGCTGTCTCCAAGGCTGCTTCATCGCACCCTCTCTCTCTGCGCGGCTCCCGCCGGAGCGCGCCGGTCGGTCGGCGGGGCCAAGACTGCGCCCGCAGCCTCGGGCTTGTCAAGGTGCCGCCACCGGCGTCCCCGCCCTTGACACTCCCCTCCGGCCGGGTAGACTCGGCAGCGGTCGCGCCCACGCACGTTCGCAGGCCAACGAAGGCACCACGGAAGGAGCGGCATCGATGCCCCACACCCCCGCACGCACCTCTCGCATCTCCCGCCGGCGCTTCCTGGCCGGCACCGGCGTGGCGGCCGGCGCCGCCGTCATGGGCCGCGCCCCCGCGGTGATCGGCCAGCAGGTGCGCGAGCTCCAGGTCTGGCACACCGAGGCGGAGCCGCAGACCGTCAAGACCATCCAGGACACGAGCATCGCGGAGTTCGAGAAGAAGTTCCCCGGCTTCAAGGTCAAGCAGCAGGCGCTCGGCTGGGGCGACCTCAACACCAAGCTCCTCGCCTCGCTCGCGGCGGGCAACCCGCCCGACCTCACGCACCTGAACCCGTTCATGACCGCCTCGCTCTACACCAAGAACCTCCTGCGCCCGATGGACGAGCTGATCCGCTCGGTGGGGGAGAGCGATATTCACGAGGCGACCCGGAAGCTCCAGTTCTTCGACGGCAAGTACTACGGCATCACCCACGCGATGGGGGCGACCTACTTCTGCGAGCGCCGGGACCTGCGGGTGAAGAAGGGCCTGAAGGTGCCCGAGACCTACGACGACATGCTGAAGCTCTGCGCCGCCCTCACCGAGGAGGGCCGCTACGCCTTCCAGATGCCGGGCGAGAAGCTCTACATGGGCTTCATCCACCCCGCGGAGTGGCTGGCGGGCAACGGGGGGGCGTGGGTCGACGCCAAGACGTGGCGGCCCCAGCTCAACGGCAAGTCGATGCTGGAGACGCTCGACTACCTCCAGAAGCTGAACAAGTTCCAGCCGCAGGGCTGGTCGGGGCAGAAGTACCTGGACACCCAGGCCGCGCTCGCCACCGGCAAGATCGCGATGAGCTACCTCACGGGCGCGCGGGCCATCGGCTACATCGAGAAGTACGCGCCCGAGAACATGCGGGACCCCGAGCACTTCATGCCGATGCTGCGGCCGCACGGCCCGTCCGGCAAGGTCGGCATCTCCGCGCTCGACGGGGAGAACTGGGCGGTGTTCAGTCAGTCCAAGTACCCCAACGAGGCCTTCGAGTTCCTGCGGCTCTTCTACAAGAAGGAGCACTACCTGCAGTACTGCCACTCGGTGCCGATCCACCTCACCCCGATCTTCTCCTCGATGCTCACCGACCCGGCCTACCTGGCCAACGAGCGCATCAAGAAGTGGAAGGCGTGGCACGAGGTGATGCTGACCGGGCTCAAGGGCAACCGCTTCCTGCCCCTGGGCTTCACCCGGCCCGAGGACAACCTCCTGCCCTTCCTCGCCGAGCTCGACGGCTCGAGCATCGTGGCCGACATGGTCGTGGAGGTGATGGTGGGCGGCAAGAACCCGAAGGCGGAAGCCGATCGGGCGCAGAAGCGCGCCGAGGAGCTCCTCACCCAGCTCGGTCACAAGCGCTGGTCGTAGGCCCGGATCGCGGGCGGGGCGAGTGAGGAAGAGCGCGCTCGTCGGCTGGCTCCTCCTCGCCCCGTCGCTCGTCCTCCTGGGCGGGCTCGTCGTCTTTCCCGTCCTCTACAACGTCTGGCTCAGCCTCTTCGACAAGCACGCCTTCATGCCGGTGCAGGCCTTCGTGGGCCTGCGCCACTACCGGTACTTTGCGAGCGATCCCGAGTTCTGGACCAGCTTCTACTACGGCTCCGTCTACGCGGGCGCGACCATGGTGCTGCAGCTCGGGGTCGGCGTGCCCGCCGCGCTGCTGCTCAACGAGGCCTTTCGCGGACGCAACCTCCTGCGCGGCGTCGTGCTCTTCCCGTACATGATCCCCACCATCGTGGCGGTCATCCTGTGGAAGTGGCTGCTCAACGACTCCTACGGCCTCGTCAACCACCTGCTCGTCGGCGCGGGCCTCGTGCGGGCCCCGGTGGCCTGGCTGGGCCCCGACTACATCATGGCCTCGCTCATCGTCACCAGCGTGTGGCAGTTCTTCCCGTTCGTGGTGGTCACGTACCTGGCCCGGCTGCAGACGATCCCCCCCGAGCTCTACGAGGCGGCCACCGTGGACGGGGCGTCGGCGTGGCGCCGGTTCGTGCACGTCACCCTGCCCCAGACCGCGAGCGTGCTGTTCGTGATCGTGCTCCTGCGCAGCATCTGGATGTTCACCAAGTTCGACACGGTGTGGCTGCTGGCGGGCGACGGCGGGGTGAGCCGCTACATCCGCACCCTGCCGGTCTACGCCTACGCCCGCAGCTTCACCTACCTGCAGGCCGGCATGGGGGCCGCGCTCGCGGTCATCATGTTCACCATGCTGCTGGTGGCCACCGCGGTGTACTTCCGGGTGTTCCGGAGCGACGAGGTGTTCTCGTGAGGCGCGCGATCGGCCTCTACGGCGCGGGCGCGGTGCTGCTGATCGGGGCCGCCTTCCCGTTCCTCTGGATGCTCTCGACCGCGCTCAAGCCCTCCGGCGAGATCTTCGCGACCCCGCGCCTCGTGCCGCTGCATCCCACCCTGGAGAACTTCTCCCGCCTCTTCGCGGAGACGAGCTTCCTCGCGTTCTTCCGCAACAGCCTCGTGGTGGCCGGCGCCACCGTGCTGCTGACCCTCACCGTGTCCGCCCTCGGCGCCTACGGCCTCACCCGGTATCGCTTTCGCGGGCGCGAGAGCGTCGCGGGCCTCATCCTGTTGACCTACATGTTCGCGCCCATCATGATCATCATCCCCTTCTACATCCTGGTGCGGCAGCTCGGGATCGTGAACACGCGCCTGGCCCTCGTGCTCTCCTACACCACCTTCTGCCTGCCCTTCTGCCTGTGGGTGCTCCGCGCGTTCTTCCAGTCGATCCCGCTCGAGCTGGAGGAGGCGGCCCTCGTGGACGGGGCCGGCCGGGGGAAGACGGTCTGGTACGTGGTGCTGCCTCTCGCCCTGCCCGGGCTGATCGCGGCCGCGATCTTCACCTTCATCCTGGCCTGGAACGACTTCCTCTTCGCGCTGGTGCTGATCACCTCCGAGGAGCTGAAGACGCTGCCGGTGGGCGTCAACGACCTCTTCAACGCCACCATCGTGGACTGGGGGATGATCATGGCGGCGGGCGTGATGATCACGGTGCCCACCGTCGGCTTCTTCGTGGCGGTGCAGCGCTACCTCGTGCAGGGCTGGGGCGCGGGCGGCGTGAAGGGCTGACCCGCGCGATCAGCGCGGGCGCGGGGGGCGCCGCGCGAACGGCGAGGGCTCGTCCCGCAGGAGCTCGCGGACCCGCTCCAGGAGGATCTCCGGCGTGAAGGGCTTGGCGAGGAAGGGATGCCCGGACGCGGTGATCTCGGCGACCTTGTACGCGGACATGAGCAGCACCTTGGCGGACGGTACCACCGCGAGCAGCCGCTGGGCCAGCTCGGTGCCCCGCATCAGGGGCATCACCACGTCGGTGAGCAGCAGGTCCACGTGCTGCTGGCCCGCGAGACGCAGCGCCTGGTTGGGATCCTCGGCGTCCAGCACGAGGTAGCCGGCGCCGGTCAGCATCTGGCGCACCACCGTGCGGATGTCCTCCTCGTCGTCCACCACCAGGATCGTCTGGCGCGGGGCCGGCATCCCGTCACCGTGCCCGCAGCCGGTACCACGGGTGCGGCCGGCCGGGGACCTTGGCGCGCAGCGTGTAGACGGACGTGCGCGCGGTGAAGAACAGCGTCCGCAGGTCGGGGCCGCCGAAGGCCAGGTTGGCGGGCACCTCCGGCGTGCGGATGATCCCGAGCCGCGTGCCGTCGGGCGCGAAGACCCACGTGCCTCCCGGGCCGGTGCAATAGACGCGGCCCTCGACGTCCACCTTCATGCCGTCGGGCACGCCGTCGGTCTCGTCGGAGGACATGTCGGCGAAGATGCCCCGCCGCAGCACGCGGCCCTCGGCGTCGAGGTCGAGCACGTGGATGTACTGCGCCCAGCGCGTGTTGGCCACGTAGAGCCGCCGCTCGTCGGTCGAGAAGGCGAGCCCGTTCGGGTACTCGAAGTCGGCCACCAGGCTGACCGCGCCGTCGGGGGCGACCCGGTAGACGCCGGCGTGCGGCACCTCGCGCTCCGCGAGCGGCACCCGCAGGCCGGGATCGGTGAAGTAGATGCTCCCGTCGGAGCGGCACACCACGTCGTTGGGCCGGTTCAGGCGCTTGCCCTCGAACCGGTCCATGAGCACCTCGAAGCGGCCGTCGGCGGCCTGGCGGGTGACGCGCCGGTTGTCGCCCTCGCAGAGGATCAGCCGGCCCTGGAGGTCGAACGTGGTGCCGTTGCCGCCGCCGGTCTTCTCCCGCACGACCTCGTGCGGGCGGCCCGGGGTGACCCGGTACAGCATGCTCGCGCGCACGTCCACGAAGTAGTAGAACCCGTCGGGGTGCCAGAGCGGGCCCTCGGTGAAGACGAAGCCGGTCGCCAGGCGCTCCGCCTGGGTCGTCTCGAGAACCGCAGACATCGCATCGGCCATGGCCACCTCCGGCTGGGGGTCAGGTCTTGCATTCCGACACTCGCGAGCGGTGCTAGATTCGCACAAACCGTCGCCGTTCGCTCCGCGGAAGGCCGACCGTGCCGGAATGTCGTAATGTAAGACCTGACCCCAGGAGGGGGGTGGCCATGAAAACGATCGTTGCGCTGCCGGGTGAAGGGATCGGTCCCGAGGTGGTGGACGCCACCTGCGAGCTGCTGATGGGCACCGGGCTGCCGCTCAAGATCCTCACGCCGCCGCAGGGCTCGCCCCTGCCCGAGGCGACCAAGCGCGCGGCCCGCGAGGCCGACGGCGTGCTCTTCGGCGCGGCGGGCCCCTCGACCTCGCTCGTGGTCTCGTGGCTCCGCTGGGAGATGGCCGCGTGGGCCGGGGTGCGGCCGATCCGCTTCTTCCCGGGGATGCGCTCGCCGCTGGCCGAGCCCGACGGCATCGACTACGTGCTGCTGCGCGAGAACAGCGAGGGCATCTACCCGGGGCGCGAGGGCGACCTGGCCGAGATCGTGCGGCTCCTGCCGAACCTCTCGGACCGGACCGGGAAGACCCTGAAGGACTTCGGCACCGAGGGCCGCTTCGCGGTGAAGGTGGTCACCCCGCGCGGAGCCGAGCGCATCGGCCGCTTCGCGTGCGACCTGGCGCGCCGGCGGCAGAAGCGCGGCAAGCCGGGCAAGATCACGCTGGTGACCAAGTCGAACGTGCTGCCGCGCACCGACGGG
This sequence comes from Candidatus Methylomirabilota bacterium, assembly GCA_035249225.1. Taxonomy (GTDB): domain Bacteria; phylum Methylomirabilota; class Methylomirabilia; order Rokubacteriales; family CSP1-6; genus CAMLFJ01. The sequence continues at coordinate 21,456 of DATFGS010000306.1, forward strand.
CTCTACGACGAGATCGTCGGCCGCATCGTGCGCGAGGCCGGGCTGCCGTTCGAGCACTTCCACGTGGACGACGCCGCGCGGCGCCTCGTGCGCTTCCCGAAGGCGATGGACGTGGTGCTGTGCATGAACCTCTACGGCGACATCCTCTCCGACCTCGGCGCGGAGACCGCGGGCGGCCTCGGGCTCGCGCCGTCCGGCAACTTCGGCGACGGCTGGGCCTACTTCGAGTCCGTCCACGGCTCGGCGCCCGACATCGCGGGCAAGGGCATCGCGAATCCCACCGCGACGATCCTGTCCGCGGCGCTGATGCTGGAACACATGGGGATGAGCGCGGAGGCGCAGCGCCTGGAGGCCGCGGTGGGCCGCGTCTACCGCGACGGCAAGGTGCTCACCCCCGACCAGGGCGGCGCCGCGAAGACGCGGGAGGTCGCGCAGGCGGTCCTGGGCGCGTACACATGACCTGCTTCTCTGAAGAGCGAAGGAGTTCGACATGACGACGACCGACTTCCGCCCGCCCGTCGCACCGGGCGAGCCCGCCCCCGACTTCACGCTCCCGGCCATCGAGCGGCCGGAGACCGTCTCGCTCGCCGATTTCCGCGGCCGCAGCTCCGTCTTCCTCGCCCTGTTCGTGGGGCTCTGGTGCCCGTTCTGCCGGCGGTCGATCGCGCAGCTGGGCAAGGTCGAGAGCAAGCTCCAGACGCTCGGCGTGCAGGCCCTCGGCATCGTGGCCACCCCGCTCGACAACGCGCGGCTCTACTTCAAGTTCCGGCCTACGCGGCTGCACCTGGCCTCCGACCCGGAGATGTCCACGCACCGCGCGTATCGCCTGCCGAAGCCGGCGCCGACCCCGGAGTTCCTGAAGGACCTGGATGCGGCCCGGATCAATCCCTTCGGGGACTTTCCCGCGCCGCTCCCGGTCGGGGAAGCCGCGATGACCATCGCGAAGCAGGACGGTTACGCGGAGAACGCGATCGACAAGACCGACATGGACCGCCAGTGGCCGCAGCTCAAGGGCCAGTTCCTGATCGACCGCGACGGCATCGTCCGCTGGGCCAACGTGGAGTGCCTCGCCGAGGGCGCCGCGGGCGTCGGCAAGTTCCCCTCGGAGGAGGAGATCCTCGCCGCCGCCCGCGCCCTGCCGCGCTGACGAGACCTAGCGGGTCTGCGCGTCGTGCTTCTGCTTGTAGATGCGCTTGCTCTGCACGTCCTGCGCGTGCTCGAGCCGGGCCTTCTCCTTGGCGGTGACGACTCCGTCGGCCTGAGCCTTCGTCTCGAGCTTCTCGACGTGCCGCTGGCCCCGCTCGAGCTTGCGGGTTTCCCGCGGGGTCAGCGCGCCGGACTTGACGCCCTGGTCGATCCGCTGCTCCTGGCGCTCCTGCCGGCGATCCACACGCGTTTCCTGGGCGAAGGCCGGGGCGGCGACGGCGAGCGCGACGATCCCGATGACCGCGACTTTGACCACGTGCATTGGACGGTTCCTCCTGGTGACGGGGTGGGGCCGGGACCGGCCCTGTCAACTATTGTCCGTCAGACGGATTTACGCCCGGGGCCGTTTACACGGGGCCGGTCCCTCCACGGTCATGCCGGTGAAGCGCCACTCCGAGAGGCCGCGGTCGCCCGCGACGAGGTGGCGTGCCTCCGCGAAGCGCGCGTCGGGAAACACCTCCGAACATCGGCGCGAACGCCCGGCGCCCGCGCTCGCGCCCGGCGTGGCGCGTGCCGCACGTCTCGGGGCCCTCGGTGGATTCGAAGACACAGTCCTCGGCCATGAAGGTCATCAGCAGGTCGACGTCGTGACGGTTCCAGCCTCGCTCGAAGAACGCGTGCAGATCGTCGATGGTCATCGTGCCATACATCCATGCGACCACCCGCAGCGGTCCCACATCTTGCGTCCCGGTCGGAGGATTTCATGACCATTCGCATCGCCGCCATCGAGGTCGGGCACTGGCACGCCGTGCACGACGCCGCCTATCTCCGCCATCTCACCGCGATGCCCGACGTGGCCCTGGTCGGCGTGCAGGACAGCGACGCCGCGCTGGCGAGGAAGCGCGCGGGGGAGGTGGGCGACCCGCCCGCCTTCACCGACTACCCCCGGATGCTGGCGGAGACGAAGCCCGACTTCGTGCTGGGCCTGGGACGCCACCGGCAGATGGCGAAGATCGCCCACGACCTGCTCGACCGCGGCCTGCCGTTCATGATGGAGAAGCCGATGGGGATCGACGCCGCCGAGGTCCAATCCATCGCGGAGAAGGCGGCGCGCCTGAAGGGCTACGCGGCGGTGCCGCTCTTCCAGCGCTACCAGCCCTTCGCGGTCCGGGCCCGCCAGCTCCTGGCCGAGGGGCGCTTCGGCCCCGTGTCCCACATCTACGTCCGCCTCAACCGGCCCGCGCCCGCGCGCTACCCGGCCTGGGACTCGGCGTGGATGCTCGACCCGGCGGAGGCGGGCGGCGGCTGCCTCCGCAACCTGGGCTCGCACGGGCTCGACATGTTCCTGTACCTGACCGGCGAGGACGCGCGGGTGACCGGCGCCCAGATCAGCAGCCGCGCCCACGGCCAGCGCGTGGAGGACTACGCCTCGGTGCTGCTGCGCTCCACCACCGGGATCCTGGGCACCGTCGAGGTCGGCAACGGCTTCCCGCGGGTAGGCACCGACGGCGAGTGGAAGATCGCCGGGCGCGACGCCATCCTGACCCTGAAGGACGGCGTGCTGAAGCTGGCCGCCGCCCAGGGCGACGAGACCACGCCGGCCCCGGACAGCGACGCGCGCTATTTCGGAGCGATCCGCGACATCCTGGAATCCTGGCAGCGCGGCGCGGCGCCCCCGATCAGCGTGCACGACTGCCTGCGCGCGGTGCAGCTCATCGACCAGGCCTACGCGCTCGCCAGGTAAGAATCTCCGGGCTCACGCATCCGGAACCCGTCGGCCTGCATCCCAGTTGATGTAGCGGACGGAGGGCGGAATGACGACCCGGAAGATTCTACTCGGCGTGTTGCTCCTGGCGGCCACCTGCGGCCTCTTCAGCGCGTGCAGCACCATGCCGCAGGGCCCGACCTACACCGACGCCGAGCTCAAGGCGATGTGCGAGCGCCGGGGCGGCTGGTGGCGGGGCGAGCTGATCGCGGGCTTCTGCGAGTTCCAGTCGGCCTCACTGGCGCCCTGAGCGGCCTCGTCTCCGGCGCCGCCCCCGCGGCGGGCCGGCGGGGCCGAGCACCCGCATGATCTCCGCCGCCATCAGTCGGCCCCGGAGGGCAAGCGCCCGCTTCGCCGTCACCGCCCGCGCGGCCGCCGGCCAGCCGAAGTAGCCGAGGCCTCCCGGCGCGATCTCCTCGAAGCGCTTCGCGCCCTTCCGCAGCGCCGCGCGAAAGTCCACCCACACCGGCGGCAGCCGCCGCGCGATCGCGCGGCGCACCAGGTCCGGGCGGCGCGCCATGACCAGCGCGGTCTCGAGCTCGCCGGAGTGCCACTCGCCCTCCGGGTTCGGGCTGCGCGACAGCCTGAGCACGCGCGGGTCGAGCATGGCCGCCATGCTCCGCGCCTCCGGGCTGAAGCCGGCGAACGCGATGCGCAGCCGTCTCCCCCCAGGCCGGCGGGCGGCGGGGCGCGTGAGCGCCCGCTTCGCGTCGGCCATCGCCCGCACGTGGGCCGGATCGGCCTGGTAGCTCGCGAGCACGAAGCGGTGGAAGCCGTGGCGGATCAGGCTGCCGATCACGTCCACGATCACGCGCCGGAGCGTCGCGCGGGAGAGCGAGACGGTGCCGGGCCACGTCTCGGCGAGCGGGCTCGCGCCGTACGGAAGCGACGGGGCCAGGATCACGCGATAGCCCGCGCGCTCGAGATGAGGCGTCACATGACGGGCCAGCTCCTCCGCGCCGAGCCAGTCCACCAGCAGCGGCAGGTGCGGACCGTGCTGCTCGACCGCGCCCAGGGGGAGGATCACGACGGCCCGCTGGTCCCGGGCCAGGCGCGCGGCCTCAGGCGAGGCGCACTCGGCCAGGCGGATCACGCCGGAATGTCGTGATGCAAGACCCGACCCCCGATCAGGGGCGTGTCTTCTTCCTCGGCAGCACCTTGAGCGCGTCCTCGCAGGCCTCGAGCGTGCGGGCCACGTCGGCGTCCGTGTGGGCGAGCGACATGTACATCTTCTGGGTGTTCTTCACCACGCCGCGCTTGATCAGCTCGGTGGTGAAGGTGCGGGCCAGGGCGCCGTCGGCCTTCTGCAGCGACCGATAGTCGGTCACCGGCTCGCCGGTGAAGAGGACGTCGAAGAGCACGGGCTCGCCTACCACCTGGGCGGGCAGGCCCGACTTCCGGGCCAGCTCGGCGAGGCCGGCCATCAGGCGGCCGCCGGTGCCGTGGAACCGCTCGTACGCGCCGGGCTTGCGCAGCTCGGCCAGGGTCGCCAGGCCCGCGACGGCCGCGATCGGATTGCCGTTGAGCGTGCCGGATTGCGAGATGAAGTCGCCCTTGCCGTCCTGTCCGGGATCGAAGGGCCGCATCAGGTCGGCGGAGGCGCAGACCGCGGCGAGGGGGAAGCCGCCGCCCACGATCTTGCCGACGCAGGCGATGTCCGGCACCACGCCGTAGTACTGCTGGGCGCCGCCGTAGGCCAGGCGGAAGCCGGTGACGACCTCGTCGAAGACCAGCAGGATGCCGTGGCGCCGCGTGATCTCGCGCAGGCCCTGCAGGAACCCGGGCTGAGGCGGGATCAGCCGCTGGAACGGCTCGATGATCACCGCGGCCAGCTCGTCGGCGTGGGTGGCCACGATGCCCTCGACCGTCGCCAGGTCGTTGAAGGGCGCGATCAGCACCTCGGCCTCCAGCGAGTGCGGGATGCCGGACGAGTCCGGGACCGGCGCGGGGAAGGCCTTGGGCGAGCGCGGGGTCGAGCTCATCATCGAGTAGTCGTGGGCGCCGTGGTAGCCGCCCTCGAACTTGAGGATCTTGTCGCGCTGCCGCGCGGTGCGGGCCACGCGCAGGGCGAAGAAGGTGGCCTCCGAGCCCGTCGAGGTGAAGCGCACCTGCTCGGCGCACGGCACCGCGCGGCAGATCTCCTCGGCCAGCTCGATGATCGGCTCGGTCACCATGAAGTAGGTGGTGCCGCTCTCGAGCTGCGCGCGCACCGCGGCCACCACCGCGGGATGGGCGTGGCCCAGCACCATCGGCCCCGAGGCCATCACGTAGTCGATGTACTCGCGGCCGCTCACGTCGTAGATCTTCGAGCCCTTGCCGTGCTTGACCACGAAGCCCACGTCGTCGGCGTAGCGGGAGGTGCCGAGCACGCCGCCGGGCAGGCGCTGGCGGGCGCGGTCGAGGAGCTTGGTCTCTGCGGCGGAGCGGGTCGTGATCGGGTCGGCCATGGTGGATGTCCTCAGGACGCGGTCGGTGTCGAGAAGCGCTGTGCGTTGCCCATGTTCGGCCAGGCGAAGGCCTGCACGTTGGCCATCATCTGGCGGATGTGGTTGCGGTCGTGGAACACCCACTCGTGGAGCAGATCGCCCACGGTCAGCCGGCCGACCTTGGGATGCTGCCCGCCCCGGGCCAGGTCCGCCCGCGACAGCCCGGCCACCTGCGCGACGCTGGCGCTGCGAAGCTGCAGGAACTCGTGATAGAGCGTGGGCCAGTCCCGCGCGCAGTCCTTCCGGGCGCGGGCGACCGCCTCCTGGTCCCAGCCCTCTAGGGCGGCCCGCTCCTCGCTCTTGAGAATGATGCGGATCCGCCCCGAGAAGCCGCGCCTCTCGCACTCGATGAGGTGGCCGAGCACTTCCTTCGCGCACCACTCTCCGTCCGCCGGGTGGAACTCGAGCACCGAGGCCGGCAGCGCGGCCAGCTCTGCGTGGATCGTCGCGGCCGCGGACTGCAGCAGCGCCGCGACGGCCGATGGTTCCAGCGGCTCGGGGGTCATGTTCGCGCCGGGGGAAAGGCCTAGTCGCGAATCACGAGCTCGGCGACGGGGACGCCGGATCGAAAGCGGCGGACCAGGTCGTCGGGCTCGAACTCGACGCCGATCGGGTTGCGGTCGAAGGCGGGCGAGAGCATCCACGCCTGCCCCTCCTCCGCGGTGGCGAAGTTGTCGATCTGCAGCTCGACGCGGTTGCCGTCGGGGTCGACGTAGTACATGGAGGTCGTCGGCCCGTGGTTGATCGAGCGGAACGGGCGGATGCCCCTCGCGGCGAGCCGCTCGTAGTTGCCGAGCAGCTCGCCCATGGAGCCGAACGTGAACGCGACGTGATGGAGGCCCGGCTGATCGGTGGGCCGGTACCGGAGGTCGCCGCCCGTCAGGTCCCGGGCGGCGAGGGGGCCGAAATCGATGAAGGCCACGCGGTGATGCTCGTCGTCGTAGGTGACGAAGCAGAGCTGGGCGTTCTCGTAGATGACGCGCCCGTCCAGCACCGTGCAGTACCAGTCCCGCATCGCGGGCAGGCGGTTGGTCTGGAAGACAAGGTGCGCGAGCTTGGTCGGCGGCATCGTCGCCTCCCTACTGCAGCGGCGAGAACGCCGAGGGCATCACGATCTTGCTCGATTGCGCGATCAGCTCGTCGCCCCCGCCCGCCGGCGGCCAGATGCCCGCCTTGCGCGCCTGCTCCCGGACGGCCAGCCGCTGGTCCATGCTCTTGTAGCCCCAGATGTGGACGAACCGGTTCGCGGCGCCGAACTCCACCCCGGCCGCCAGCACCAGCGGCGAGAGCTTGGTCCGCTCCGCGATGGCGCCCTCCCAGCGCTTCGCGACGCCGGGCAGCGACCCGGCCATGAGGCTGTAGCGCCGGATCTCGAAGATCGGGCCCAGCGTGCCCGGCGTGATGTCGGGAACGAAGGAGAGCGGGGTCAGGATCTCCACGTCCTGGTCGACGACGAACTCGCGGATCTTGGGCGGCCAGTTGGCGTCCTTGGACGCCTCGGCGCGGATGCGGGCGCGCTCGGCGAGGTCCTTGTAGCCCCACACGTGGATGATCTCGTTGAGCGGGCCGATCTCGGTGTGCCAGAAAGCGGTGAGCGGCGAGTACTTCTTGCGGTACTCGTAGGCCTCGGCGTAGCGCTTCTCCACCTCGGCCAGGCTGCGGGGCTTGAGCGTGTAGGTCCGGAACTCGTAGATCATCGCCGATCTCCCTCGTGCCTTGGCTGTGCTCGTTGCGCGTCCGGGATCGCCGCCACCACGGCGGCACCCGCGAAGTCTGCGCCCCAATTCCGGAGACGTCAAGCCGCGGTCGGTGCTAGGGTGTGGCCGGTCATGACCCCCGCCACCGCGCGGTTCGGCATCGTGCTGCTCCCGGAGTCGCTCGGCGATTTCGGCGAGCTCTGCCGCGAGACCGAGGCCAGCGGCTTCGACTGGCTCGGCGTCGCCGACTCGCAGTCGGTCTTCCGCGAGCTCTACGTCGCGCTCACGCTGGCCGCCCTCAGTACCCGCCGCCTGAGGCTGGGGCCGCTCGTCACCAATCCCCTGACCCGGCACCTGGTGGTGACCGCGAGCGCCATCGCCAGCGTGGACGAGCTGGCGGGCGGGCGCGCGGTCCTCGGCCTGGGCTCGGGCGACAGCGCGATCTACACGATCGGCGCGCCGCCCGCCACCCTGGCCGGCCTCGAGGACTCGATCGCGACGCTGGGCCGCCTGACCACCGGCGAGACGGTGGATCGCGGCGGACGGCCCTGGCGCGTGCATCGCGCGACGCGCCGCGTCCCGATCTACCTGGCCGCCGAGGGCCCGCGCACGCTCGAGCTGGCCGGCCGGGTGGCCGACGGGGTCATCTGCGGTCTCGGCCTCACCCCGGAGGTGATCGCGCTCTCGCTCGCCGCGATCGAGCGCGGCGCGCGCGCGGCGGGCCGCACGCTCGACGACATCGACGTCTGGTGGTTCGCCAAGACCAGCCTGGCCGACACGCGGGCCGCCGCGATCGAGCCGATCAAGATGGCGCTGGCCGCGAGCGCCAACCACGCCTTCCGCTTCACGCTCGAGGGCAAGGGCGTGCCGCCCGACCTGCACGAGAAGATCCGCGCGCTCCAGCGCGAGTACAACGCGCACCACCACGAGATCCCCGGCGCCGCCAACGCGAGCCTGCCCGACCGGTGGGACCTCACCGAGTTCCTGGCCGATCGCTTCGCGGTCGCGGGCAGCCCCGCCGACTGCGTGGCCCAGCTCCGGCGCGCGATGGGGGCGGGGGCGCGCCAGTTCATGATCACCGGCTTCGTGCCGGATCCGCGCGCCTTCGTACGCCGGTGGATGAAGGAGGTCGCCGGCGCTCTTTGATCCTCGCCGCCTTCCGCGTCCGCAGCTTCCGCTTCCAGTGGCCCGCCGACCTCCTCACCTCCTGGGCGTTCGAGATGGAGACGCTCGTCCTGGGCTGGTACGTGATGGTGCAGACCGGCTCGGTGCTGCTGCTCACCCTCTTCGGCTCCGCGCAGTTCCTCGGCACCCTCGCCGCCCCCATGTTCGGCGTGCTCGGCGACCGGGTGGGCGGACGCCTCATGCTCTGCGCGATGCGCGCGATCTACGCCGCGCTCGCGCTGGCCGTCATGGTGCTGGCCTTCACCGGCCGGCTGACGCCCGCCTGGGCCATCGCGCTCGCCGCGCTGAACGGCGTCGTCCGCCCGAACGACCTCGTGATGCGCAATGCCCTGATCGGCGAGACCATCCCGCCCGACCACCTGATGGGCGCGCTCGGCATGTCGCGCGCCACCATGGACTCCGCGCGGGTCGGCGGGGCGCTGGCGGGCGCCGGGCTGTCCACGATGCTGGGCATCGGGCTCACCTACGTGTTCGTGACGTGCTTCTACCTGGCGAGCCTGGCGCTCACGTTCGGGGTGGCGCGGGCGCGGCCGGTACCGGATTTCGCGGCCCCCTCACCCTACCCTCTCCCCCTCTCGGGGGAGAGGGATTGGGGATGGCGGGAGCTCCAGGACGGGGTCGCGCACATCCTGAGCCGGCCGCAGCTCCTGGCGCCGATGTGGCTCGCGTTCCTGATCAACCTCACCGCGTACCCCGCCTCGGGCGGCCTGCTGCCCTACATCGCGCAGCGCGTGTACCAGGTGGACGCGACGGGCCTCGGCTGGCTCGCGGCCGCGTTCTCGTTCGGAGCGCTGCTCGCCTCGATCGCGATGGTGGTCACCGGCGGGCCCGCCCACCCGGAGCGCTACACGCTCGTGCACACCGTGCTCTGGTACGCGCTGCTGCTTGTCTTCGCGTACGTGCCGAACCTGGGAGGCGGCCTGCTCGTGCTGCTGGTCACCGGCTTCGTGCAGAGCGTGGCGATGATCTCGATGACCGCGACGCTGCTCACCGCCTCGGGCCCCGGCTTCCGCGCCCGGGTGATGGGGGTGCGCTCGCTCTGCGTCTACGGCCTGCCGATCGGGCTCATCGCCTCCGGCGCGCTCATCGAGCGGATCGGCTACCCGCTCACCATCACCGTGATGGCGGCGCTGGGGCTCGTCTTCACCGCGCTCATCGCGGCCCGGTGGCGCGCGGCCATGTGGGGCCGGGCTCGCGCGGTCGCGGCGTGAAGCCCCTCACCCTGCCCTCTCCCCTGAGGGGAGAGGGAGATTTGCGGTACACTTCGGCGCACCGGTAACCCAGCGCGGGGAGGCGACTGATGAAATTCACCTGGTTCAACCTGATGCCCTGGCCGTACCTTCCCGACGACTTCCGCGAGCAGAACCGCTCGGTCTGGGTGGACATCCCGAGCAAGCTCTACGATCCGAAGAAGGGCCACTTCGTCTACCACCAGTACATGGACCAGCTCGAGTACGCGGAGTCGCTCGGCTTCGACGGCATCGGGTGCAACGAGCACCACCAGAACGGCTACGGGCTCATGCCCTCCCCGAACCTGATCGCGGCGGGCCTCGCCCGCCGGACCAGTCGCGCTGCGATTTGTGTGATCGGCAACTCGATCGCGGGCTACAACCCGCCGATCCGGGTGGCCGAGGAGTTCGCGATGCTCGACGTCATCTCGGGCGGGCGCCTCGTGGCGGGCTTCCCGGTCGGCACCCCGATGGACACCAACTTCTGCTACGGCCAGATCCCCGCGCTGACCCGCGACAAGTACAAGGAAGCGCACGACATGATCATGAAGGCGTGGGCGGAGGACGAGCCCTTCGCCTTCGACGGCAAGTACAACCAGCTCCGCTGGGTGAACTGCTGGCCCAAGCCGATCCAGAAGCCGCACCCGCCCATCTACATCCCGGGGGGCGGCTCGATCGAGACGTGGGACTTCTGCCTCGACTACGACTACAACTACTCGTATCTGTCGTTCTACGGCTACCTGCGCGGCAAGTCCCTGCTCGAGGGCTACTGGGACCGGGTGGCCAAGCGCGGCAAGGACGACTCGCCCTTCCGCGCCGCCTTCGCCCAGATCATCTGCGTGGCCGACACCGACGCGGAGGCCGAGGAGCTCTACGCCGAGCACTGCCTCTACTTCTTCAACCGGTGCCTGCACGTGTTCCCGCCCTTCGCGGACCCGCCGGGCTACCGCACCGTGAACACCATCAAGTACGGCGCGCTCTCCCAGCTCCGCCTCGAGGCGCAGAAGCTGATGGCCAACCTCACCTGGAAGCAGCTCGTGGAGGAGCGCTTCATCATCGCGGGCAGCCCGGAGACGGTGCGCCAGCAGCTCGAGGAGTGCATCACCGGCCTGCGGATCGGCCACCTCTTCTGCCTGCTCCACACCGGCAACATGCCGGACTGGAAGACGCGGCACTCCACCAAGCTCTTCGCCGAGAAGGTCATGCCGCACCTGCGCAACCTCTGGCCCGAATGGAAGCACGACGACCGCTGGTGGATCCACCCGATGGAGGACCGCCTCCGTCCCGAGGAGATGCAGCCCGGCGCGGAGAAGCCCGGGCAGGAGTGGCCGGCATGAAGGCGCACACCGTCGAGACGAAGCGCGGCGCGCGCTGCCGCGTGCTCGAGGGCGGCAGCGGCGTGCCGCTCGTGTTCCTCCACGGGGCGGGCGGCCTCCTCGCCGACAACCCCTTCCTCGACCAGCTCGCCGCGCGCTATCACGTCTTCGCGCCCGAGCTGCCGGGCTACGGCGACTCCACCGGGGACGAGCTCCTCGAGGACATGCTCGACTTCACGCTGCACGGCTGGGACGTGGTCGCCGCGCTCGGGCTCACCCGTCCGCACCTGGTCGGCCACTCGATGGGCGGCATGATCGCGGCCGAGATGGCGGCGGTCGCGCCGCGGGACCTCGACCGGCTCGTGCTCGTCGGCGCGGCCGGGCTCTGGATCGAGGAGCATCCGATCCCCGACATCTTCGCGATGCTCCCCGGGCAGCTCGTCGAGCTGCTCTTCCAGGATCCGGTCGCGGGCATGGCGCTCCTCACCGGCGGCGCGGATTTCTCCGACATGGAGGTCTTCAAGACCTACTACCTCGCCCAGCAGCGGCGGCTCGCGATGGCGGGCAAGATCCTGTTCCCGATCCCGAACCGCCGCGTCTCGAAGCGGCTCTACCGCGTGACCGCCCGGACCCTCGTGCTCTGGGGCGGCGCGGACCGGCTGATCGTGCCGGCCTACGCCGAGCGCTGGGGCCGGCTGATCCCGGGCGCGACGGTGGAGCGCATTCCCGACGCCGGGCACATGCTGCCGTACGAGCAGCCGACCGCCTTCGTCGGCGCGGTCTCCCGCTTCCTCGGATGACCGAGCCCCAGGGCGACGGCTGGGTCGGCAAGCCGCTCAAGCGCCGGGAGGATCATCGCCTCCTCATCGGCGCGGGCGCCTACGTGGACGACCTGGCGCCGCCGGGGTGTCTGCACGTCGCCCTGCTCCGCTCCCCGCACGCCCGCGCCCGCGTGGTCGGCCTCGACGTGGAGGCGGCGCGGGGCGCCCCCGGCGTCCGCGCGGTGGTCACCGGCAAGGACGTGGCGCATCTCGCGCCGATGCCGGTGAACCGCCTCGTCCCGGACATGCGCGTGCCGCCCCATCCGATCATCGCGGAGAGCCAGGTCCACGCGGTGGGCATGCCGGTCGCCGCGGTGGTCGCCGAGGACGTCTACGCGGCCCACGACGCGCTCGACCTGATCGGCGTGGAGTACGAGCCCCTGCCCGCCCTGCCCCAGCCGGAGGGCGCCCTCGCCGCGGACGCCCCGCTCCTCTTCTCGGGCATCGACGGCAACCGCGCGCTCACCCGGATCGTTCGGGAAGGTGACGTTCATCGGGCCTTCGCGGCGGCGGCCCACGTGGTCCCGCTGCGGGTGGCCCAGAACCGCATCTCGGCGGTGGCGATGGAGCCGCGCTCGGTGCTGGCGAGCTACGACCGCACGACCGGCGACCTCACGATGTGGGTGTCCTGCCAGGCCCCGTTCCGCATCCGCGGCGAGGTCGCGCGGCTGCTCGAGCTGCCCGAGGGCCGCGTGCGCGTGATCGCGCCCGACGTGGGCGGCGGGTTCGGCGTGAAGACCGGCCCCTACCGCGAGGACGTGCTGCTCGCCTGGCTCGCCCGCGAGCTGGGCCGCCCGGTGAAGTGGGTCGCGACGCGCCGCGAGGACCAGGTCACCACCAACCAGGCGCGCGGCTCGGTCTGCGAGGGCGAGCTGGCGCTCGACGCGGGCGGGCGCATCACCGGCCTCCGCGCCCGGGTCACCGCGCCCCTCGGCGCGCACCTCATGAACGCGGCGGCGGGCTCCCCGTGGAACCACGTGCGCTGCATGCCCGGGGCCTACGTGATCCCCGCGTGCGACATCACGGTCCACGGCGCGCTCACCACCACCGCGCCGGTCTCCGCCTACCGCGGCGCGGGCCGGCCGGAGGCCTGCTTCTTCATCGAGCGCCTGATCGACACCGCCGCGCGCGCGATGCGGCTCGATCCGGCCGAGCTGCGGCGCCGCAACCTGATTCCGCCCGACCGCTTCCCGTTCAAGACCATCACCGGCCAGGTCTACGACTCGGGGGACTACCCGCAGGCGCTGGACCGCGCGCTCCGGGCCGCCGACTACGACGGGATGCGGCGCCGCCAGGCCGAGCGGCGCGCGCGGGGCGAGATCGTCGGCGTCGGGCTCGTCTCCTACGTGGAGCCCTGCGCGCTCGGCTGGGAGAGCGGGTCCATCCGCGTGGAGCGGTCGGGCAAGGTCACCGCGATCACCGGCTCGAGCGCGCACGGCCAGGGGCACGAGACCACCTTCGCGCAGGTCGTCGCCGATCACCTGGGCGTCACCCCGGACGAAGTCACGGTGCTCCACGGCGACACGCGTTCGGGCCCGGAGGGCTTCGGCACCTTCGGGAGCCGGAGCGTGGCCCTGGGCGGCGGCGCGCTCGTGCGCACCTCGGTCGAGGTGCGCGACAAGGGCCGCCGCATCGCGGCGCGGATGCTCGAGGCGGCGGTCGAGGACATCGTGCCGGTGCGGGGTGGCTTCCAGGTCGCGGGGGTGCCGCAGAAGCGCGTGGCCTGGAAGGAGGTGGCCGCCGCGGCCTGGGCGGGCGGCGGCGCCCTGCCCCCGGGCGACACGCCGGGGCTCGAGGCCACCACCTACTTCCAGCCCGGCGGCGAGGCGTGGAGCTCGGGCGCGGTGGTCTGCGGGCTCTCGATCGAGCGGGAGACCGGCGAGCTGCGCCTCGAGCAGCTCGTGTGGGTGGACGACGCGGGGACGATCATCAACCCGCTGCTGGCGGAGGGACAGCTCCACGGGTCGCTGGCGCAGGGCCTGGGCCAGACCCTGATGGAGGCGATCGTCTACGACCCCGACGGCCAGTGCCTGACCAGCACCCTGATGGACTACGCGATCCCGCGGGCGGCCGACGTGCCGCCGGTGCTGATCGAGAAGATGCACTCCGCCTCGCCGCTCAACCCGCTCGGGGCCAAGGGGCTGGGCGAGGCCGGGTGCATCGCGATCCCGCCCGCGGTCGTGAACGCGGCGGTGGACGCGCTCGCGCCACTCGGCGTCGGCCACCTCGACATGCCGCTGACCCCCGAGCGCCTGCGGGCCGCGCTCACCGGGCGCTAGCGAACCGCCGCTGCACCACCGCCGGGTACCGGCGGCTGAACCACACCGCGGCCGCGAAGGCGGCGACCGAGGCCGCCACGTCCACCCAGATCGGAATCGCCGCCACGTACTCCGCCGCCGCGTCGGCCGCGACCAGCACCGCGAAGGCGGCCGCCCACACCGTGGTGATCAGGCGATTGGTGGTGTGGAACACGGGCAGGGCCCAGACCGGCTCGGGGACCCGCTCGCGCGCGTACTGCAGCGTGAACGGCCGGCCGATGGCCAGCGAGACCACCGCGATCGCGAGCAGGCCGGTGTCCACCGCGAGCCGCACCGTGGCCACCGTCCAGGCCGGGGCGGCCAGCAATGTGTACGCGGTGAGCGCGCCGAACACCACGAGGCTGCCGACCTCGAGGATCTTGAGCGACTCGCCGCGCCGCACCATGCGGAAGCACAGCACCAGCGACACGGCGACCGCGGCCACCAGGCCGGCCAGCGGCGAGACGAGGCGCATCAGCACGAAGAAGGCCACGAAGGGCGAGAGGCTGAGCAGGATGCTCATGGCGTGCCTTTCGGCGAGGCGACGCCCGATCGCGCGCCCGCCACGAGCAGCCGCATCGCCTCCTGCTGGATGGTCCGGAAGTCCGGGGTCTCGGGCAGCTTGCCGGCCAGGTGCAGCACGACGAGCCCGTGCATGGTGGCCCAGAACACGTAGCCCAGGAGCTGCGCGTCGCCCGCGAAGATGCCCGCCTCGACCAGGGCCTCGAGCGCCGCGCTGATCATCTGGCGCGCCCGGGCGCTCGCGCGGACCAGCTCCGGGTAGCGATCCGGGTGCGGCTGCGAGAGATCGAACATCAGACGGTACGCGTCGGGGTCGCCGAGCGCGAAGCGGATGTAGGCCTCGCCCATCGCCTGGCCGCCCGCGCGCAGATCGCCGGCCGTCTTCCGGGCCGCGTCCTCGAGCGCGCTCGCGAAGCGGTCGAACGCGGCCGCGCGCACCGCGGCGAGGATCTCCTCCTTGTTGCGGAAGTAGCGGTAGGGCGTCATCGGGCTGCAGCCCAGCGCGTCGGCGAGCTGCCGCATGCTGACCCCCTCCACCCCGTCCTTGGCGAAGCGCTTCTGGGCCACCGCGCACAGCCGCGCGCGGAACGCGTCGACGTCGGCCCGCGACAGGTTCCTGGGCATGGGTCAGGCGTCGGGCGGCCGCGACCGCGGGAACTCGCGCACGTACTTGAAGAACCGGGCGAGGTGGCGGTCGGAGGCCACGAGCATCCGCGGCCGGAAGCGGATGGTGTCGAGCACCGGCGCGTCCTCCGCGATGAGCTGCCGCACGAACGCGCCCAGCTCGGCGAGCCGCTCCGCCGCGCCGTCCCGTCCCCGCCCGCTCTCGCGCACCCCGTAGACGTAGAAGCCCCGCGTGTGGCCGTGGGCGATGGGCGCGCCGGTGAAGAGCATGAACATGTGCTGGTCGCCCATGCCCAGGTGCTGCGAGAAGGTGTTGACCCCGGTGATGCGGCCCTCCTGCACGAAGACGGACGCGTCGATCCGGTACTCGATGCTATGCTCCCCCACGGTCACGGCGTCCGGATCGACCACGGGCAGGCCGTGGAGGGCGCGCAGATGCTGAAAATCGACGCCGTTCGACGTGGCGACCCAGGGATCGGTGGCCCGCGTCCCGCGGAAGTGGGTCTCGTAGATCAGCTCGCGTTCCTCCGCCCCGGGAATGCCCGGCACCGCGAAGGTCGGGGTCTCGCCGTTGAACGCCCAGATCAGCCCCCACGCCTCCGCGGACGGATAGGTCGCGATGCGGGCGCCGAGCGGGATCTTGTCGCCGGCCGGGATGTCGACGCACGTGCCGGCGCAGTCGAACGTCCAGTGGTGGTAGGCGCAGCGGATCTGCCCGTCCACCACCTGGCCCACCGAGAGGTCCGCGCCCAGGTGGGGGCAGAAGGCGCCCTGCACCACCGCCCGCCCGGCCGCGTCCCGATAGAGGATCACGCGCGTGCCGAGGACGTCCACGCCGATGACCCGTCCGGCCGTCACGTCGCCGGCCAGGGCCAGGGGGAACCACGACCGGTGAAAGCCCGCCGCCTCTTCGTCCTGCCGCCGCCGCTCCAGGGTGAGGGTCATGTCGGCCTCCTTGGATAGACACCGTACATTTACATCGTAAACAACGTCAAGCTTATTTTCGGAGGGAGACGACCCATGCGATCCATCGACATCCACGCGCACGTGGTGCCCCGGGCGGTCTGGCAGGCCGCCGAGACCGGCCGGGAGTGGTACGGCTTCCGCCACCAGGGCGGCGACGGCCTCGGCACGTTCCTGGGCGGCAACGGCAAGCGCACCGGCTTCACCTCCCCCAAGGTGCGCTTCACGCCGGAGGAGCGCCTGGCCGACATGGACGCCCAGGGGGTGGACGTGCAGGTGCTCTCCATCCACACCCCGTTCTTCGGCTATCACCTGGACGCCGCGCAGGGCACGGCGCTCGCGCGCGAGGTCAACGACGAGATCGCGGCGATGACCCGGCAGTGGCCCACGCGCTTCGCCGGCCTCGCCACCCTGCCCATGCAGGACACGAAGGCGGCGATCGCGGAGCTGGAGCGCGCGGTGACCACGCTCGGGCTCAAGGGCGCCGAGCTCGACACGATCGTGAACGGGGAGAACTGGGACGCGCCGCGCTTCCTGCCCTTCTTCAAGGCCGCCGAGGCGATGGGCGCGATGCTCTTCTACCACCCGCAGCCGCAGCACAACTTCCTGACGGAGCGCACCACGCGCTACGGGCTCTTCAACAGCCTGGGCGTGATCCTGGAGGACGCCATCGTGGTCGGCATCCTGATCCTGGGCGGCGTGCTCGAGGCGTGCCCGAGCCTCAAGGTGTGCATCGCCCACGGCGGCGGGCCCGCCTGCTACGCGATGGGGCGCCTCGACCGGAGCTGGCAGGGCAATCCCGACGCGCGCCAGTCCATCCCGCGCGCGCCGAGCACCTACCAGAAGCAGCTCTACTACGACACGGTGGTCGGCAGCGAGGCCGCGCTCCGCTTCACGATCGACCAGGTCGGCATCGACCGCGTGGTGCTCGGCAGCGACTGGCCGTTCGTGCCGTGGCACCCGTCCCCGGTCGCGTGGGTGCAGGGGCTCGCCAGCCTGACCGCGGACGAGAAGGAGCGGATCCTCTGGCGCAACCTCGAGTCGCTGCTGAAGCTCTGAGGCCGGCCGGCTACTTGAACACCCCCGCGCGGTCGAGCTCCATCAGCGCCTGCGCCCCGGTGCTGAACGTGGGCCCGCCCCCGGGCACCGCGGCGGACTGGATGGCCTCCAGCAGCTCCCGCTTGGTCGCGCCGTGGTCGATGGCCCGCCGCATGTGGGCGATCACGCCCTCCTTGCGGCCGCGGAAGGCGAGGATGCCGATGATGACCATCTCGCGATACTTGACCGACAGCTCCTTGCCCTCGCCGATCGAGAGCGCGCTGAGGGGCTGTCGGGCCTTCACGTACTCCGGGTCTTCGCGGGCGACCCACTCCCAGAACGGGTAACCGTAGGGGTTCTTGGTCCCGCTCTCGGCGCGCGGGGCCTTCGTGGGCTGGCGGCGTGGGCTCATCGTGGTCTCCTTCGCGGGTCGTGAGACGTCAGGCGGCCAGGCCGAGCGCGCGGCCGGTCTCGGAGGCGAAGCGCTCGAGCGCGGCCGCGTCCATCGTGGGCTGCGGGCGCAGGATCAGCCGGTGCACGCCGGCCTGCGCGTAGGCGTCGATCGTCGCGCGGTCGGGCACGTCGTAGCCCGGCGGCGTCACGCTGATCTCGAGCGGGCCGAGCTCGGCCGGCCGCTTCGCGGTCCGCGCCGCCTCCTGGAGCGCGCTCACCCGCTTGCGGGTCGTCTCCACGTCCAGGCCGAAGCCGTACCAGCCGTGACCCTGGGTGACCGCCCGGCGATAGGCCGGCGCGCTCCCCCCACCCACCACGATCGGGATCGGCGCCTGGACCGGCCGCGGCATCGCCTGCACCGCCTCGAAGGTCACGTAGGAGCCGTGGTGCGCGGGCTTCGGCTGCGTCCACACCGCGCGCATCGCGGCCAGGTAG
Source organism: Candidatus Methylomirabilota bacterium (assembly GCA_035249225.1). Lineage (GTDB taxonomy): Bacteria > Methylomirabilota > Methylomirabilia > Rokubacteriales > CSP1-6 > CAMLFJ01. The sequence continues at coordinate 39,433 of DATFGS010000306.1, forward strand.
TCGTCCGAGACGCGCCCGCGCTCCTTGAAGGGCGCGCCCACCGACCGCATCTCGGGCTCGCACCAGCCGACGCCCAGCCCGAAGATCAGCCGGCCGTTCGAGAGCACGTCGAGCGAGGCGAGCTGCTTGGCCAGGACCAGGGCCTGCCGCTGCGGCAGGATGATGACCCCGGTGCCGAGCTTGATGCGGGAGGTGTGGGCGGCGAGGTAGGTGAGCGCCACCACCGGGTCGAGGAGCCGCATGTCGGGCGCCATCGGCCGGCCGGGCACGGGCGGGTCCGGCAGCACCACGTGATCGGCCACCCAGAGCGACTCGAACCCGGCCGCCTCCGCGGCGCGCCCGATCCGCGCGGCCGCGTCCGGGTAGGCGCAGGTGTTCAGGTTGACGCCGTGCAGGCCGTACTTCATCGGCCGGGCGCCTTCATGCCGGCCAGCCGCTCGATGATCGTGAACACCACGCTGGTGTCCTGCTCGCCGAGCCCCGCGGCCAGGGCGGCCTGCTGGTAGTGCTGGGCCAGGTTCGAGAATGTCACCGGCACGTTGAGCTCCTTGGCGATGGTGTGGAAGGTCTCGAGGTCCTTGTTCATCAGCGTCACCTTGAAGCCGGGCTCGAAGTCGCGCGGGATCAGGGCGCGCGGGATGCGCTCGATGGCCTTGCTGCCGCCGCTGCTCGCCTTCACCACCTCGTAGATCGTCATCGGGTCGAGCCCCGCCTTCACGCCCAGCACGAAGCCCTCCATCATGGTGGCGCTGTTCACGCACGCCATCATGTTGTTGATGGCCTTGATGGTGTTGCCCGCGCCCGCCGGCCCCACGTGGAAGATATTGGGCCCCATGGCGCGCAGCACCGGGCGCGCCTTCTCCATCGCCTCCGGGTCGCCGCCGACCATGATGGCGAGCGTGCCCGCGCGCGCTCCGGTGACGCCGCCGCTGACCGGCGCCTCGAGGAAGGACACGCCGCGGGACTTCGCGACCGGCTCGATCATCCGGGGGGTCTTGGGCAGCACGCTGCTCAGGTCGATCAGGATCGTGCCCGGCTTCGCCCGCTGCACGAGGCCGCCCTCGTCCAGGTACATGGCCTCCACGTCCGGGGAGGCCGGCAGCGAGGTCAGCACGACGTCGGAGGCGTCCACCACCTCCCGGGCGGAGGCGGCCCGCTTGGCCCCCGCCTGGATCAGGTTCTCCATGGCCTTGGGGTTCGTGTCGAACACCGTCATCGAGAAGCCGGCCTTGAGCACGTTGCCGGCCATCGGGTTGCCCATGTTGCCGACACCGATGAACCCTACGGAGAGAGCCATTGCGCGCCTCCTTTGGCGGGACTGGGTGACCGCGAGAATCGACCGGGACGCGCCGAGCATAAACCTGCGCGACGGATGGATCAACGTGCGTTAGACTCCGGTCTAGTGTTACGAGAGTTCGCGCTGGAGCCGATCGGGCCCGTCTCCATCGAGGAGACGTCGGCGCAGAATCTCCTCAAGCTCTCGACCCATACCTACTGGCGTCGGGTCTGGCCCGCCGGCCTGGGGCTGGCCGCCTACATCACCGACCGCTTCGGAGCCGACGGCCTGCGAGGCCGCGAGGTCCTGGATCTGGGCTGCGGCGTCGGCCTCATCGGCATCGTCTGCGGGCGCCTGGGGGCGAGCGTCACGTTCCTGGACCGTGAGGCCGCGGCCCTCGCCGCCGTCCGCCGCAACTGCCGGCGCAACGGCCTGGGGCCTGCCCAGACGATAGGCGGCGACTGGAATCACGGCGGGGAGCGCCTCGCCCCCGCCACCTACGACCTCGTGGTCGGCGGCGACGTGGTCTACGACGACGCGGAGTGGCCGGCCCTCGGCACGGGGCTGATGCGGACGCTGCGGCCCGGCGGCCAGGCCCTGCTGGCCGACCCCGGCTGGGTGCCGGACGCCAAGCTGCGGGCGGCCTTCCGAAGAAGTGGCTTCGCGGTCACCCGGGATCGCTGGACGGTGAGCTGGCCCCCCTGGCGGCCGACGCACCGGCAGGACAAGACCATCAACATCTACACGCTCCGCCGGTCCTCGTAACGCACCCCGGCCCGCGACTTCAGGGAGGAAGCGGGGTCATCCCTCCCGAGGCCAGCTCCTCTTCCACCAGGGACGCCAGGTCGTTGAGCGCCCGCACGTCGTCGTCGCGCAGCTCGCGGGGGCGGCGGTCGACCAGGCAGAGCGTGCCCACTCGGCGGCCGAACATCCGGATCGGCCGGCCCGCGTAGAAGCGGGCGCGGATCTCGCCGGTCACCGCGGGGTTGTCCGCGAAGCGCGGGTCGGCGAGCGCGTCGGGCACGATGAACACACGGTCGTCGTGGATGGCGTGCGCGCAGAAGGAGAGCTCGCGCGACGTCTCCCGGATCTCGATCCCCTGGTGGGACTTGAACCACTGGCGCTCGGCGTCCACCAGGCTCACCAGCGCGATCGGGACGTCGAAGACCCGGCGGGCCAGCCGGGTGATCCGGTCGAAGCGCTCCTCGGGCGAGGAGTCGAGCACCCCGGCGTCGTGCAGCGCCCGCAGGCGGGCGGGCTCGTCGGGCGGAAGCGGGGCGCGCAGCCAGCGGCACGCCTGGCGGAGCGCCCACGCGCGGATCCGGGTGCGCGCGTAGAGGGTGGAGAACGGGGCGACGAGCCAGTCGGTCACCCCGGCCTGCGCGCCGGCGGCCCGGTCGGTCTCCGCCTCGTCGGTGGCCACGATCACGATGGGCAGCGCGGCGCCGCCCGCGGGGCCCGC
>DATFGS010000307.1:0-10695 GCA_035249225.1 Candidatus Methylomirabilota bacterium
CCGGAGGCGGGCGACTCGATCTCGACCGTGACCTTGTCGGTCTCGATCTCGACGATCGGCTCGCCCTTCCGCACGGTGTCGCCGGGCGCCTTCATCCAGCGCAGGACCTTGCCGGTCTCCTGCGCCAGCTCCAGCGCGGGCATGATGACGTTGGTCGGCATCGAGCTATCCCCGGGCTAGCGACGGCAGAGCGCGCGGGCGGCTTCGAAGACGGTCTTTTCCGAGGGCACCGTGAGGTCCTCGAGCACCGGTGAGAACGGCACCGGCACGTCCATCGCACCCATGCGCTTCACCGGCGCGTCGAGGTGGTAGAACGCGCCCTCCGCGATGACCGAGGCGATCTCCGCGGTGACCCCGTAACGCTCGTAGCCCTCGTCCACCACCAGGGCGCGCGAGGTCTTCTTGGCCGAGTCGATCAGCGCCTGCTTGTCGAGCGGCCACGTCGTCCGCGGGTCGATCACCTCCGCGCTGATGCCCGCCTCGTCCAGGAGCTTGGCCGCGCCCAGGGCCACGCCCACCATGCTGCTGGTGGCCACGATCGTGATGTCCTTCCCCGCCCGCTTCACCTCGGCGACCCCGAACGGGATCGTGTAGTCGCCCTCGGGCACCGGGCCCTTCAGCCGGTACATCATCTTGTCCTCGAAGATCACCACCGGGCTGTCGTCGCGGATCGCGGTCTTCATGAGCCCCTTGGCCTCGTAGGGTCCCGAGGGCAGCGCGACCTTGAGGCCGGGGACGTGGCTCACCCACGCGTGGAGCGACTGCGAGTGCTGGGCGGCCGAGCGGCGGGTGGCCCCGAGGGTGGTGCGGAAGACGATCGGCACCTTGATCTTGCCGCCCGACATGTAGTGCGCCTTGGCGGCCTGGTTGACCATCTGGTCCATGGTCAGAGTGATGAAGTCGCCGAACATCACGTCGACGATCGGCCGCATGCCGGTCATGGCCGCGCCCACCCCGATGCCCGCGTAGCCGGGCTCGGAGATCGGGGTGTCCACGACCCGATCGGTGCCGAACTCCTGCACCAGCCCGACCAGGGTCTTGAACGGGTGGCCCGCCTCCGCGATGTCCTCCCCGATGATGAAGACGGTCGGGTCCCGGCGCATCTCCTCGGCGATAGCTTCCTTGACCGCATCCCCGTACGTCAGCTCTCGCTCGGCCATTCGTCTCTCCTTCGCTATTCGATGACGCGGTCGGCCCGGACCAGGATCGACTGAGGCACCGTCAGCCCGATCCGTCGCGCCGCCGTCATGTTGATCGTCAACAAAATACGGCTGACCTGCTCGATCGCCACCTTGCTGGCGTCGGCTCCCTTGAGAATCTTGTCCACGAACGTCGCCAGGCCCTTGAAGCTTGCGACCACCCCCGGCCCGTAGCTCGCGAGGCCCCCCGCGTCGGTGAACTCGCTCCAGCCGAACATGCTGGGGATCTTCTCGCGGCCCGCGAACTCCGCGATCTCCGCCCGGCGAACGAGCGTGAGCGAATCCGGGAACACGACCATCGCCCCCGGCCGGCTCGCGCGGATCCTCTCCATGACCTCGGGCAGCTCCGCCGGGCTCCGGGCCAGATGACGGGTGATGGTGGCGCCCACCCGGCGGGCCGCGTCCTCGGTCACCCGGTACTCGGCCAGCTCGCCCGCGTGCTCCGGGTTCGACAGCAGCGCCATCTGCCTGGCGTGCGGCACCAGCTCCTTGAGCAGCTCGACGCGCTTGCTGGAGAGCTCGAGCGCCATGAAGGTGATGCCGGTCATGTTGCGGCCGGGCTTGGCCAGGCTGTCCGCGAATCCGGCCGCCACCGGGTCGCCGCTGTAGGCGAACACCACCGGCACGCGCGCGCGGGCGGTCTTGAGGTAGTCCACCGAGGGGCCACGCGAAGCCAGGATGTCCAGGCGCTCCGCCATGAGCTCGTCCACCAGCGCCGGCAGCCGCGTGAAGTCGCCATTGGCGAAGCGCGGGATCAACACGAAGCTCTTGCCCTCGACGTGGCCCAGCTCCTGGAGGCCCAGGCGCAGGTTCTCGAGGCCCGCATCCGGCGGGCTGACGTAGGCGAGCCATCCGATGCGGGCGGGGCCGGCCGGGCGCTGGGCCAGCGCGCGGGAGGCGCCGAGGGCCACCAGCCCTGGCGCCAGGGCCAGCGCGGCCCGGCGCGACATCACGCTCCTCTGCCCGAGCCCAACCCGCGACATCGCGCCCCTCCGGTCCGGTGTGCCCTACGTGTGGCTGCCGGCTGCTTATCCTATCCCAATCGCGGCGGCTGCGGGGCTCCCGCGGGCCCGGCCGCGGGCGGAGCGACGGGGCGTCGTTGCGGCAGCGCGATGGCTCGGAGGCTGTCCATATCGATCGCGGGCATGTCGAGGCTGAGGGCGCGCAGCACGCCGTTGGCCAGCTCGTTGTACCCGGTGAACGCGCGCCGGAGCCGCGCGCGCCAGGCCACGAGCCCGCCGTTGGCGTGCAGCTCGAAGGCCGACTCGCGGCCGTCGAGGGCCGAGGACACGTGATCGGCCGCGAGCTGGAGCAGCGCCGCGCGCTGCAGCGCGGTGTACTGGCCCCCGCCGAAGGACTCCTCGAGCCCGGCCCCGACCTCGGGCGACGTCAGATCCTTGTCCGACGGCGCCACCACCAGGGACGAGCCGGGCACGATCCGGAGGATCTCGGCCATGCGCTGCCGCGCCTTCTGCATCGCGATGCTGCCCGCCGCCACGTGGCCGCGTCCGGGCATGCAGTAGCCCGCGGTCGAAACGTCGGGGTCGAGCTCCGCGGCGGTCTGGCAGCTCCGGACCGTCTGGACGTCGACGACGAGATCCATCAGGTGCTCGATCGTCGGCTCGTGGTCCTTGAGGCCCATCGCGTGCGTGCAGGCGAGCGCGAGCCCCAGCGTGAACTCGGCCTTGGCCAGCCAGGCATAGAGCTGATGCCAGAAGCACCAAGCGGCGATCGGGTCGGGTGACGGCTCGGTGAGGAACACGCGGTCCCACGGGACCAGCACCTCCTCGAGCCACATCTGCCCGTCCAGCTCGTCGAAGCGGCTGCTCAGCGGAGCCAGGAACGGGTTCGCGTGGCGCGCGGAGACCTTCCGGCAGACCACCGTGACGCCGGGCGCGTTCACCGGCACCACGAACGTGGCCCGGTGCCCGTCACGGTCCACTCCGGAATGCGCGCCGATGTACACGTCCTCGGCGTAAACCGGGCTCGTGTGCATCCCCACCTTGCCGCTCAGCACGAGGCCGTCGCCGGTCTCGCGGACGACCCGGAGCGCCGCGCGCTGGTCGGCGGCCTCGCGGAGCCGGTAGCCGATCGTCGCGGCGCCCGCGGAGAAGGTCAGGAAGCGGCCGGTGCGCGCGATCAGGTCGCGATAGGCGCCGGCGGCGCTGATCTGCTGCGGCGAGACGTTGCGCTGCTGCACCACGTCGAGGATACCGAGGGCGATGAGGTTCCCGTAACCGGGCGTGTGCGTCATGTTGCCCGCGGTCAGGAAGATGGTCGCCGCGTAGCTCCGGCCCATCGCGCGCAGATCGGCCGACCTCGTCGGGAGCCGGAACGCCCACGGGTCGCCCGGGCCACCGGTGGCGGAGGGCGCCAGCAGGACGTCCCTCCACTCGGGGTCGTGGTGGCGGTCGTACCACGCGGCGTACTCGTCCACCATCGGCCGGGTGGCGGGATGGAGCGTCACGTCGTCGATGAGGCCCTCGCCGATGACCCAGACCCGGCGTCCGTCGTGCAGGGCGTCACGGTACTCGCTGCCGGTTCTCACAGGCTGGTCCCCACGCTCCCTCTGGCTGACGCTGCCCGGCGCATATCCTATCCCAAGAGCGCGCCGGCCGCCGGGCGGAGTCACGGCGGGTTTTCCGGGCGCGGGCGAGGCCGCCGCGTGGGCCCCGGCTTGACAGTTCCGCGCACGCCCGGGTACTGTGCCGCCACCCACACTTCGCGGGAGGAGAACCCATGAAGCGATTCTCGATGATGCTCGCCGTGTCGCTGGCCGTCTCGATGGTGGTGGCCGCCTGCGCCTCGATGCAGACGGGAGGGCGGGACCTCGTGACGAAGGCCGTCTCCGCCCAGGGTGGCGCCGACGCCCTCGCCGGGGTCAAGACCATCTCCTACAAGGCGACGGTCCGGCAGTGGGAGCCCGAGCAGTCCGCCACCGCGGGCGGCGAGATGCGCCTGGCCAACGACTCGACGGTGGTCACGGTGGTGGACGTGGCCAAGGGCACCACGCGGAGCGACTGGGTGCGCAACTTCCAGTACCCGGCCCCGCGCACGTTCACGTTCAGCGAGATCGTCGCCCCCGAGGCCGGCTACGTGGTCGGCATCGACAGCAACGGCCGCACCAAGCAGAGCCGGGAGGCGAACCCGCCCGCGCACTCGATGTCGAGCCTCCGGCTGGCGACCGCCCAGCGCGAGCTGCTCGCCGCCTCGCCCCTGCTCGCCCTCGAGCTGTCGCAGAACCCGGAGCGCGTCACGGGCGCCTCGAGCGTGACGGTCGGCGGCGTCTCGCATCCCGCGGTGGACTACCGGGCGGGTGGGCACACCCTCACCGTCCTCTTCGACCCCGCCACCGGGCTGCCCGCCCGCGTGCGCGCGCTCGACTACGACAATATCTGGGGCGACGTGACCTGGGACCTGGTGCTCGCCGACTGGCAGACCGTCGGGACGACCCGCATCGCGACGTCCCGCAAGTACGAGATGAATGGCCGGGTCGTGATCGACATGAAGCTCAGCGACGTCACTCTCAACACGCCCGTCGCGGCGGACCGGCTCGCGATTCCCGCGCCCTTCCTCGCCACCGCGCGCCGGGCCGCCGCCGCGGGGGTGCCGTACCAGTGGGTCATCCGGCGGCAGTTCATCGGCACGTACCTCGATTCGGACCAGCCGAGCTACGACCCGCAGAGCTCTCCCGGCCTGAAGCTCGAGGAGCTGGCCCCCGGCATCCAGCACGTGGTGGGCGGCTCGCACAACAGCCTGATCGTCGAGATGAAGGACCACCTGATCGTGTTCGACGCGCCGGTCTCGGACTGGCAGTCCACGTGGACGATCAGCGCCGCCCGCGGCAAGTACGTGCGCAAGCCGGTGAAGTACCTCGTGCTCACCCACCACCACATGGACCACGCGGGCGGCATCCGGGCCTACGCCGACGCGGGGGCCACCATCGTCACCGGCCAGGGCACCGCCGCGCACTTCAAGCGAGTGCTCGCCGCGCCCTTCACGCGCAACCCCGTGCTCAGCCAGAGCGACCTCACCCGCACCCCGATCGTCGAGGTGATGGGCAAGCACGTGCTGAGCGACGGGACGCGCCAGGTCGAGATGTACGTGCTCGACCCCAACCCGCACGCGGACGGCCTGCTGATCGGCTACGTGCCCGACGCGAAGATCGGCTTCGTGACCGACATCTGGAGCCCGGGCGCGGGGCCGCTGCCCGACAAGCTGAACCCGGCCCTGGCCGCCCTGGTCGCGGGCGTGAAGAAGGCCGGCATCGCTCCCGCGAAGTTCGCGGGCGGGCACGGCGGCGCCGCGGACTACGCGCCGCTCGCCGCGCTGGAGGGCAAGTAGCCCCGGGTTTGGACAAGGCGCTCGCCGGCATCCGCGTCGTCGACCTGACGAACAACCAGGCGGGGCCGTCGTGCGGCCAGATGCTCGCCTGGCTGGGCGCCGACGTGGTGAAGGTCGAGGAGCCGGGCAAGGGCGACGTGGCCCGGTACTCCCAGCGCGACCGGCCCGGCGAGGACGCGCTGTTCTTCCTGTCCTTCAACGCCAACAAGCGGAGCCTCACCCTCAACCTGAAGCACGCGCGCGGCCAGGAGGTCTTCCGGGCGCTGCTCCGGAAGGCCGACGTGCTGCTCGAAAACTTCGGCCCGGGAGTGATCGAGCGGCTGGGCTTCGGCTACGACGCGGTGCGGGCGCTCAATCCGCGGCTGGTCTACGCGAGCATCAAGGGCTTCGGCACCTACGGGCCCTACCGGGACTACAAGAGCTACGAGCCGATCGCGCAGGCGATGGGCGGGGCCATGAGCGTCACCGGGTTCCCGGACGGGCCGCCCACGTTCACGTGGCCCTCCATCGGCGACTCCGGTACCGGCATGCACTGCGTGATCGGCATCCTCGCCGCGCTCATGCAGCGGCACGCCAGCGGCGAGGGGCAGCGGGTCGAGGTGTCCATGCAGGACGCGGTGGTCAACCTCATCCGGGTGAGCCTGCGGGACCACCAGCGCTTCGGAAAGGTCATGGGGCGCGCCGGCAACCAGCTCGGGGCGGGCGTGCCGGGCACCACGTACCGTTGCCACCCAGGCGGCCCCAACGATTACGTGTTCATCTTCGTGCAGCAGCAGATGTGGCACCCGCTGCTGCGGGCGATCGGGCGCGAGGAGCTGATCGGCGACGCGCGCTACGAGACGCCGGACGCCCGCTGGCGGAATCGCGCGGAGGTCGACGAGCTGGTGGAAGGCTGGACGTCCGAGCGCCCCAAGCACGACGTGATGAAGGTGCTCGGGGAGGCCGGGGTGCCCTGCGGCGCCTGCCTCGACACCGGCGAGGTGCTGACCGACCCGCACCTGCTCGCGCGCGAGATGATCGTGGAGGTCGAGCACCCGGTGCGCGGGCGGTACGTGACGGTGGGCAACCCGATCAAGCTCTCCGCCTCGCCGACCACGATCGGGCCGTCGCCGCTGCTGGGCCAGCACCGCGACGAGATCCTCGCCGAGCTGGGCTACACCGAGGCGGACATCCGCGCGCTCGCCGCCGACGGCGCGATCTAGATCAGGAACGAGAGATTCGGCAGCGGCTCGGCCGCGTTGATCAGCGCGACCTTCTTGAGGCGCATCCGCAGCGCGCCGTCCACGCGCCGCAGGTGGTGGGTCGCGCGCCCGACCCACCAGTGCATCTCGGGCCTGGCCTGCACGGCCAGCTCGGCCAGGATGAAGTTCGAGCCGGCCACCAGCTCGCCGTCGCTCCCCGCCGCCACCTCCCCCGCGGTCACCTCGATATTCGAGATGAGCCGCCGCATCAGGGAGGCGGGCTCCTGGCTGTAGCGGTGCCCGGTTTGCAGCAGCTTGATGCGGGTCTCGAGGCGGTTGCGGTTGTCGTAGATGTGGGAGATGCGGGTCTCCGGGTCGGCGGCGGGATCGGTGGTGGCGGGCACCCAGTAGGTCGCGTCGTCGGTCCACAGCGCGAGCCACTCCGCGTAGCGGGCCTCGTCGGCCAGCCGCGCTTCCCGGTAGAGGAACTCGACGACGGCCTGGTGGTCCTGGGCGCTGACCATCGGAGGCGGAGCGGCTAGGCCTCCGTCATGACCGCGCGGTAGTGCCGCCAGAGGGCGCGGTTCGTGGTCTCGTCGGTCACGTGGGAGACCGCGCGCCCCTGGTCGTCGACGTACTCGCGGTTGAGGCCCCGGCTGAGCAGGAGCCACTCGGGGGTGCGCGCGCGCAGCCCCTGCTGGTTGCGCGCGGCGACGATCAGGTCCTCCGGCATCAGGAAGGACGCGGGGCCCATGCCCGCCTCGGCCATCCGCAGCAGGCGCCCGTTGAACTCGGGCACGCCCTTCCAGAACATCGGGGTGTGCCAGTGCACGCATTCCTCCACGTCCACCGGCTCGACGATCGCGATGTTGGTCTCCCCGAGGAAGAGGTTGGGGAAGATGAGCGCGTGGGCGGGACCCTGCATGATGCGCTGCCGCGCCAGCTCCGGCCCGTCTCGCCGCTCGAGCGCGGCGACGAAGTCGGCGACGACGGGCCCCGAGGCGCCGCCGAACCACTCGAACGGGCCCTGGTAGCCGGGCGACCAGTCGATCTCCATATGCCCGTGCCCCCAGTCGCGCACCACCGCCCGGATCGCCTTCTCGTCGCCGACCACGCGCTGGTACTGCATGCGCACCGTCTTGAAGAGCGCGAGGTGCACGAAGCCCAGGTGGTAGCCGTCGCTGTCGTTCTCGGGCAGCGCCTTCCAGTTGGCCGCGCAGCGATGCTTCACCCAGCCCGCGGTCAGCTCGATCTCCCCGGTGGGCGAGAGATCGCAGGAGCGGTCGATCAGCCGGGTCGCGGCGCCGAGGTGCTCGAGCAGGGTGATGCCGGTCGCCGCGAAGGACGCGAAGACGAATCCCCGGTAGCTCGACACCCGCGCGGCCGCCTCGAGCCCGTACTCGCTCCGGTCGAGCGCGGCGTAGCCGCCGGGATAGGGCACGCCGAGCAGGGCCCCGTCGATATCGTAGGTCCAGCCGTGGTAGGGACACGCGAACGTGCGGGCGCGGCCGCGCTCGGCCGGGCACAGCATCGTGCCGCGGTGCCGGCAGCGGTTGACGAGGACCGCGACCTCCCCCTCCCGCCCGCGCACCATGATGACCGGCTGGGCGCCGATCCGGCGGGTGACGTAGTCGCCCGGGCGCGGGATCTCGCTGGCGTGGCCGACGAAGACCCAGCCGCGATGGAAGATCCGCTCCATCTCGTCGGCGAAGATGCGGGCGTCGGTGTACAGCGAGGCGTGGATGCGATCGTCCTCGACCAGCGCCTTGTAGTCGATGCGGGCGCGGGGCTCGCCCTCAGGCGTAGACATCCTCGTCCACCTGGCCCGGGGCGGGGAACGGAGCGGCGAGCGCGAACTGCACGCCGCTCTCGATCTCGGTCTTCACGTCCGCCAGGATGCGGTCGAAGACGGACTGCTCGGCGAGCCGCTGCTGCATGAGGCGCGTGGACAGCGTCTCGAGCGGATCGCGGTTGGTCATCCAGTCCCGCTCCTCGTCGCGGGTGCGGTACTCCCGGTTCACGTCGCCCACGTGGTGGCCGTAGTACCGGTAGGTCTTGCACTCGAGGAAGGCGGGGCCCTCGCCGCGGCGCGCGCGCTCGACCAGGCGCTTCATGGCGGCGTGGACCGCCTGCACGTCCTGGCCGTCCACGCTCTCGGCGTGCACGCCCATCGCGCGGGGGCGCGCCAGGATCTCGCCCCCGATGGTCTCGGCGCCCGGGGTGTACTCGCCGTAGAGATTGTTCTCGCACACGTAGATGACGGGCAGCTTCCAGAGCGAGGCCATGTTCATGGCCTCGTAGAGCAGGCCCTGCCCGAGCGCGCCGTCGCCGAAGAAGCACGCCGCGACCTGGCCGCTCCGGCGCATCTTGGCCGAGAGCGCGGCGCCGGTGGCGAGGCCGGCGGAGCCGCCCACGATGGCGTTGGCGCCGAGGTTGCCCGTCTCCGGGTCGGCGATGTGCATCGAGCCGCCCTTGCCGCGGCAGTAGCCCGCCTCCTTGCCCAGCAGCTCGGCGAACATCCGGCTCACCGAGGCGCCCTTGGCCAGGCAGTGGCCGTGGCCGCGGTGCGTGCTCGTGATGAAGTCGTCGCGCTTGAGCGCCTCGCAGACCCCGACCGCGACCGCTTCCTCGCCGACGTAGAGATGGGCCAGGCCGGGCATCTTCGCGCCCTTGTAGAGCTCGTTCACCTGCTCCTCGAAGGCGCGGATCTTGGCCATCTGGCGGTACATGTGCAGGTGCTGCTCCAGCTCCATCCGCGGCTCGGTCGTCTGGGTGCTCATGGTCGGCCCTCCCTTGGGCGGCTGCTCTGTGCCGGGAGTATACATTGGACCGGCCGGACTCGCGGAGGGCGTGCTACGGTCGTGACCGGTGGCGCCCGAGGCCATACCCGCTCGCCCGCACGGTCTCTCCAAGTCCCGCGCCATGGCGGGACTGCAGTGCCACAAGCTGCTCTGGTGGATGGTCCACGAGCCGGCCGCGCCCGAGCTCGAGGTGGACGAGGCCCGCCAGGCGGTCTACGACCAGGGGCACCGGGTGGGCGCGCTCGCCCGGACCTACGTGCCCGGGGGCGCGCCGGGCGGCGTGCTGGTGGACCTGCCCTACGACGCCTACGAGGAGCGCCTGGAGGCGACCCGACGGGCCCTCGCCCGGAGCGCGCCCGCCATCTACGAGGCGGCCTTCCGCGCCGACGGGGTGTTCGTGTCGGTGGACATCCTGGAGCGCCTCGAGCGCGGCTTCTGCCTGATCGAGGTCAAGTCCACCGCCGGCGTGAAGGCGCAGCACGTGCCCGACGTGGCGGTCCAGGCCCACGTGCTGCGCCGGAGCGGGCTCGACGTGCGCCGCATGGAGGTGATGCACCTCAACCGCGCCTGCGCGTATCCGGACCTGAGCGATCTCTTCACGCGGACCGACGTGACCGAGCTGGTGGAGGCGCGGCTGGCCGCGGTCGCCGGTGAGATCGCCGCGATGACCGCCATGCTCGCGGGCCCGCGGCCGAGCGTGGCCACCGGACCGCATTGCTCGGCGCCCTACGCCTGCCCGTTCACCGAGCGGTGCTGGCCGGTGCTGCCGCCCCATCACGTGAGCACGCTCCACGCGATGCGGCAGCGCGTGCTGGAGCTGGACGAGCTGGGCTACCGCACCATCTACGACCTGCCGGAGGATTTCCCTCTCAAGGCCGCCGCGGACCGGCAGCGCCGCGCCGTGCAGGCCGGGCGGATGATCGTGGAGCCCACGCTGGCCGCCGCGCTCGCTCCCTTCGCCCCGCCGGTGGCCTTCCTCGACTTCGAGACGGTCGCGCTCGCCATTCCGGTGTGGAACGGCTGCCACCCCTTCGACGCGGTGCCGGTGCAGTTCAGCGCCTACGTGCCCGACGCGAGCGGCGCCCTTCGGCCGCACACCTGGATCGCCGCCGGACCGGGCGACCCGCGGCCGGCGCTGGCCGAGCGGCTGCTCGCCGCCGGCGCGGGCGC
>DATFGS010000308.1:0-1847 GCA_035249225.1 Candidatus Methylomirabilota bacterium
CGGCGACCGAGATCGGCAGCTTGAACCGCCGCGGCCCGGCGCTGCCCGGGTTGACGAAGAGGACGCCGCCCCGCTCCACGACCCGCGGCTTGTGCGAGTGGCCCGAGACCACCACATGAATGCCGGCCGCGGCCGGCTCGACGTCGAGCTCCGCGAGGTCGTGGATCGCGTACACGCGGACGCCTCCGACCTCGAGCAGCTCCGTCTCGCGCACGCGCTCGGCCCAGGCCCCGCGATCGTTGTTCCCGCGCACCGCCGTGAGCGGGGCCAGCGCGGCGAGCTCGTCCAGGATGCCGGCGTGGCCGATGTCACCGCCGTGCACGATGTGGGTGCAGCCGCCGAGGAACGCCTTGGCCTCCGGCCGCAGCAGACCGTGCGTGTCGGAGATGAGTCCTATCCGAACCACCCGCGGCCCCGCCTTGTCGCGCTCGAAGAGCCGCGGGGCGTTCCCCTCGAGCTGGTACTGATCGTCCGCCATCACGTTCGCGCCGTCGCCGCGTCCAGCAGCCTGGCCAGTTGCTCGCTCACGCTGACGTCGCCCTCCAGCCGCACCACCGAGCAGGGAAGCGTCGCCAGCCAGGCCTCGTGCATGGCCCGACTCCTCATCTCCGGGCCGCCGGTGTCGTACCGGCCGGCCCACTCGAGGAACTCCACGTGGGCCCCGTGAAGCGCACCTCCCCGTGCGATGGCGCGCCGACCGTACCGCTCGATCTCTCGCGCCAGGAGGCGCGCCAGGCGAACCGGCGTCGGAACGGCCAGGAACACGACCAGCTCGAACTCCGGAATGAGGGGATCGCCCCAGCCACAGAGCGAGCCGGACAGGACCCATCGCTTCGCCTCGTGGAGCGCCGCGCGCAGCGACGCCAGACGCTCCCCGGGTGGCCGCTTCTCGCGATAGGGCGGATCCGTCCGCCGCCAGTAGAAGTCGTCGGTGTCCAGGTGGCGGTGGCCGTATCTCCCGGCGATCTCCGCCGCGAGCGAGGTGGTCCCGCTCCCCGACGCGCCCAAGGTGTGGATGCGATCGGGCGGCCGCCTGGTCGGCTGCGGCGGCGCAGTCATGGCGATCCTTGGACGATACCCCTGACCGCCCATGCCCGCGCGGTCAGCTCGATCGGCCCGTCCTCCGCCGAGGCCAGGCGCGACCGGAGGCGCAGCCGGATCCGCTCGCGCACCTCGTCGTCGACCGAGGCCAGATAGCTCGGGGCCGCTCCGGTCTTGCCGAGGAACGGGCTCCAGTAGTCCTCGAAGTTGCGGAAGACCGCGGGAACGTCGATGGCGCGTACCGTCACGTCCTCGAGCCCCACCCGCTCGAACAATGCCCGGAGCGGCCCGGGCTGGCAGAGCGGGAACCGCTCGGCCTGGTCGAGCTTGGCGTCATCGGGGCTCACCGCGATGGCGGCATCCCAGAAGTGCCGCATCATCTGCATGCCGCCCGCGTAGTCCCAGACGTAGGCGGCGACCGACCCGCCCCGCCTCGTGACCCTCGCCATCTCCCGTGCCATCGATTCGTGATCGCGCACGAAGTTGAGGACCAGGCCGGATACCGTCACGTCCCGGACGGCCGGATCCCACGGCAGGCGCGCCGCATCCCCGGTCTCGAAACGGGCCCGCGGGTCCCCGATGACCTGCCGGGCCTGGGCCACGAAGCTCTCCGACGAGTCGATGCCGGCGATCGATGCCGGCTCGCACATCGCCAGGATGGTGGAGGTGAGGGCTCCGGTGCCGCATCCGACGTCGGCCCACGCGAGGCCCGGAGCCGGCGAGAGCCAGCGAAGGAACTCGATCGCGACCTTCCGGCTCCACCGCCCGACGTACTGCTCGTAGGCGTTGCCGGACCCCCAGGAATC
>DATFGS010000309.1:0-1339 GCA_035249225.1 Candidatus Methylomirabilota bacterium
TTCCTGCTCTCCTATACCAAGAGCTTCTGGGTGGCCCTGATCGTGGCGCCGCTCATGGTCGGCGTGCTCGGACTGCTCATGGAGCGGTACCTCATCCGGCGCCTCTACGGGCGCTCGCCCGACGACCCGCTGCTGCTGACCTTCGGCCTCTCCCTGATCCTGGTCGAGGGCGTCAAGGTGTTCTGGGGAAAGATCGGGCTCACCCTCGATCCACCCCGGGCCCTGGCCGGCGCCGTCGACCTGGGCTTCATGGCCTTCCCGGCCTACCGCCTCTTCCTCATCGCGATCACGGTCGCGGTGCTCATCGGCCTCTACTTCTTCCTCGGGCGCACCAATATCGGCCTCATCATCCGCGCGGGCTCGCGCGATCCCTTGATGGTCCGCGCGCTCGGCATCGACCTCGGGCGCGTCTGGCTCGTGGTCTTCGGCATCGGCGCCGCGCTGGCCGGGCTGGCCGGCATCCTGGCCGGGCCCATGCGCGGGGCCTACGCCGAGATGGGCGTCACCATGGTCATCGAGTCGTTCGTGGTCATCGTGGTGGGCGGCATGGGCAGCCTGCTCGGCGCGGTGGTGGCCGGGCTCCTGATCGGCCAGGTGGTCGGGCTGACGACCCTCTTTCTTCCCAAGGCCGCCGAGATCATGGTGTTCCTGGTGATGGCGGTCGTCCTCCTGGTGCGGCCGAGCGGCCTCTTCGGCGAGGCGGGCCTGGCCGAGTGAGCGCACTGCGCGCGGTCGCGGACTGGGTGCGGGCGCACCCGGTGGTCGCCTTCTGGATCTTCTTCGCCCTCTTCCCCTTCATCGTGCCCAACCGCACCATGGCCACCCAGGTGCTGGTGTTCGGCCTGCTCGCGATGGGCTTCAACCTGCTCTACGGCTACACCGGGCTCCTGTCCTTCGGCCACGCGGCCTACTACGGCCTCGGGGCCTACGGCTGCGGCATCGCGCTCGCGAAGCTCGGGGTGGGCTCGCTCTGGCTCGGGCTCGGCAGCGGCTTCCTGCTCGCCGGGCTGGGCGGCGCGATCATCGGGTTCTTCTGCCTGCGGCGGCGCGGGATCTACTTCGCCATGCTGACCCTCGCGTTCGCCCAGATGCTCTACTTCATCGGCTTCCATCTGGCCGACGTGACCGGCGGCGACGACGGCCTGCGTGGCATCCCCCAGCTCGCGCTCGGGCTGGGGCCGTGGCACTACTCCATCGAGAACACGCTCTCCTTCTATTACTTCGCCTACGTCCTGGTGGGGCTGGCGGTGGCGGCGCTCAAGCGCATCCTCGACTCCCCCTTCGGGGCGGTGCTGCAGGCCATCCGTGAGAACAGCAGCCGCGCAGAGGCCTGCGGGTA
>DATFGS010000310.1:0-4358 GCA_035249225.1 Candidatus Methylomirabilota bacterium
CGGAGCATAGTCAACGTGGTAGACTCGCCTCCGGCTCCCCGCGACTCGGTGTATCATGCGAGCGCGCGCCCAACCCCCAGGAGACACTGATGCGACGATTCGATCTCGTTCTGCCGAACACCCTCGAAGACTGCCTGAAGATCCTCGCCGAGCGAGGCGCGCAGGCCAAGCTGGTCGCGGGAGGCACCGATCTCCTGCCCCAGATGAAGAACGGGGTCCTGCATCCCGCCGTGGTGGTGGACCTTTCCGGGATCGCCCGCGTCCGGCAGGTCCAGAACGGCAGCGGCCTCCGCATCGGCGCCGCGGTCACCGCGCGCGAGCTCGAGCGAAGCCCGGCGCTGCGCGGACCCTATCTCGCGATCGCGGAGAGCGCGGCCATGGTCGGCTCGCTGCAGGTGCGCAACCTGGCCACGGTGGGCGGCAACCTCTGCAACGCCGCGCCCTCGGCCGACATGGCGCCGCCGCTGATCGCGCTCGAGGCCCTGGCGGTCATCGCGGGGCCGGGCGGGGAGCGGCGCGTGCCGATGGCCGATTTCTTCGCCGGGGTCCGCAAGACGGTGGTCGCGCCCAACGAGATGCTGGTCGAGCTGATCGTGCCGCCGCCGGGCGCGCACAGCGGCGGCCAGTACCTGCGGCACACGCCGCGGCGTGAGCTCGACATCGCCGTGGTCGGGGTGGCGTCCCAGCTGACCCTGGCCAACGGGCGCTGCACCAAGGCGCGCATCGCGCTGGCCTCGGTGGCGCCCACTCCCGTCCGTGCGACCGCGGCCGAGCGGGCGCTCGAGGGCCAAGCGGTGACGCCGGAGCTCATCGAGCGCGCCGCGACCCTCGCCATCGAGGCGGCCAAGCCCATCGACGACCAGCGCGGCTCCATCGAGTTCCGCAAGCACCTGGTCCGCGTCCTCACCCGTCGCACGCTCACGACCGCGCTCCAGCGCGCGAACGCCTGATCCGGAGGCAGAACACCGTGGCCAAACAGCTCCTGAGCTGCACCGTGAACGGCGAGGCCGTCGAGGTGCTCGTCCAGCCGTACGTCAACCTGCTCGATGCCCTGCGCGAGAACCTGGGCCTCACGGGTCCCAAGGAAGGCTGCGGCACCGGCGACTGCGGGGCCTGCACCGTCCACGTGGACGGTCGTGTGGTCGCGAGCTGCCTGATGCTGGCGATGCAGGTGCGCGGCCGCAAGATCCGCACCATCGAGGGCCTCGCGGCCGCCGACACCACCCTGCACCCGCTGCAGGAGGCGTTCGTCCGGCACGGAGTGCCCCAGTGCGGCTTCTGCATTCCGGGCGTGCTGATGGCGGCGACCGCGCTGCTCGAGGAGAACCCGCGGCCCTCCGAGGAGGAGATCCGCTACGGCATCGCCGGCAATCTCTGCCGCTGCACCGGCTACACCGCGATGGTGGCCGCGATCGGCGAGGCGGCGGAAACCCTCGCCTCGCAGAGGAGCGCTCGATGAGCACGATGAAGACCACGCGCGATATCAAGGGAGTCGGCGTCTCGATCCCGCGGCCGGACGGGCCCGAGAAGGTCACCGGCCGCGTGCAGTACGTGGCCGACATCCAGCCCAAGGGCCTGCTCCACGCCAAGCTGCTGCGCAGCCCGCACGCGCACGCGAAGATCGTCTCGATCGACACCAGCGCGGCGAAGGCCCTGCCCGGGGTGCGCGCGGTCATCACCGCCAAGGACATCCCTCATCTGAAGAAGAAGGCCCCGACGCGTGCCCACGCGGTCCTGGCCATCGACCGCGTGGTGTTCATGGGCCAGCCGGTGGCCGCGGTCGCCGCGGACGAGCCCTCCATCGCCGAGGAAGCGCTGGACCTCATCAAGGTCGAGTACCAGGCGCTGGCCGCCTCGATCGATCCGCTCAAGGCCATGCTGCCCGGCGCGCCGCCGGTGGCCGACGCAGGCACCGAGGCCGACACCAGCGAGGCGCTCGCGCACTCCGCGGTGGCCATCGCCAAGAGCGACACGCCCGCGAAGGCGGTGAACATCTCGCAGCAGGCGCGGCTGCAGCGCGGCGACCCCGCCAAGGGGTTCGCGGAATCCGATCACATCCTCGAGAAGACCTATCGCGTGCCGATGGTGCACCAGGGCTATCTCGAGCCGCACGCGGTCCTGGCCGAGTGGGACCGCAACGGCCTGCTCACGCTCTGGGCCAGCACCCAGGGCTCGTTCAACACCCGCTCCGAGGTGGCCGACGTGCTCGGCATCCCCGAGAACTCGATCCGCGTCGTCCCGGTGGAGTGCGGCGGCGGCTTCGGCGGCAAGATCCGCGCGCTCTGCGAGCCGATCACCGCGGTGCTGGCGCAGGTCACCAAGCGCCCGGTGCGCTACGTCATGACCCGGCGGGAAGAGCTGCAGGCCGGCATGCCCGCCCCGCAGGTCATCATCAAGCTGAAGACGGGCGTCAAGCGCGACGGCACCCTCATGGCGCTCGACGCGGAGACCGTCATCGATTCCGGCGCCTACTCGGGCGCCGTGCTCGCGGTGAGCGCGGTCTTCCTCGGCAGCATGTACAAGTGGCCGTCGTTCGACATCCGCGGCTTCGAGGTGCTGACCCACAAGCCGAGCGTGGCCGCCTACCGCGCCCCGGTGGCGCCTCAGACCATCTTCGCGATCGAGTCGCAGATGGAGCAGATCGCCCACGACCTCGCCCTCGATTCGGTCGAGTTCCGGATGCGCCACCTGATTGCGCCGGGTGATCCGATGGTCAACGGGCAGCCCTGGCAGAGCAACGGGGCCAAGCAGGTGCTCGCGCGCATCGCCGAGCACCCGCACTGGAAGAGCCGCAAGCAGTGGATCGCCGGGAGCAAGAACGGCAAGCGCCGCGGCGTGGGCCTGGCCCTCGGCGGCTGGCTCGGCGGGCTCCAGCCCACCGGCGCGACGGTCCGCCTCAATCCCGACGGCACCCTGGCGGTGCTCACCGGTCAGGTGGACATCGCGGGCACCAACATCTCGCTGGCCCAGATCGCCGCGTCGGCCTACGGCGTGGACACCGACCTGGTGCGCATCACCACCGGCGACACCGACGTGGCGCCGATGACGGGGCTCAGCGCGGGCAGCAAGACGATCTACACGGTGGGCGCGGCGGTGCTGCAGGCGGCGGAAGACGCCCGGCGGCAGACGTTCGAGATCGCCGCCGCGGAGCTCGAGGCTTCGGTGCACGACCTCGAGCTCGTGGACGGCAAGGTCACGGTGCGCGGCGCGCCGAACAAGGGCATCACGCTGGCCAGCATCGGCAAGAAGGGCAATCTCTACATGTCGAAGACGCCGCCGGTGCTGGGCAAGGCCAACCCGGCGTTCACCCAGCAGGCCCCCGGTTTCGCGGCCCAGCTCGCCCGGCTCGAGCTCGATCCGGACACCGGCGAGGTGACGCTGCTGGACTTCGTGATCGTGCAGGACGTGGGCAAGGCCATCAACCCGATGGGCGTCGCGGGCCAGATGCAGGGCGGGGCCGTGCAGTCGATCGGCATGGCGCTGACAGAAGGGTTGCAGTTCGACGACAGCGGGCGGCTCACGAATCCGAGCCTGCTGGACTATCGCAAGCTGACCGCGGCGGACCTGCCGAACCTCGAGACCATCATCGTCGAGGTGCCCGCGCCGGCGGGCCCCTTCGGCGCCCGCGGCGTGGGCGAGCCGCCGATCATCCCGGCGCCCGCCGCGATCGCCAACGCCATCCAGAACGCGACCGGGGCGCGCCTGACCGAGCTGCCGATGAGCCCGGAGCGCATCGCGCTGGCCCTGGTCAACGGCAAGCACTAGTCCTCCGCCGCGGACGGGCATGCGCTCGCCGTCCGGGGCTCCGATCCGGCACGACCTGGTCCTGGTGGGCGGCGGCCACGCCCACATCCAGGTGCTCAAGCGCTGGGCCATGAGGCCCGTCCCCGGGGCGCGCCTCACCCTCGTGGTGGATCGGCCGATCGCGGTCTACTCCGGCATGGTGCCCGGCTTCGTGGCCGGCCAGTATCCGCGCGAGGCCCTCGAGATCGACGTGCGGCCGCTGGCGCTGCGCGCAGGAGCGCGCTGCATCGTCACCCCGGCCACCGGGCTCGACACCGGCGCGCGCCGGCTCGCCCTGGAGGGCCGGCCGCCCATCGCCTACGACACCGTGTCCTTCGACGTGGGCTCCACGGTGGCCGGGCTCGGCCTCCGCGGCGTCCGCGAGCACGCGATCCCCACGCGCCCCATCGGCGAGTTCGTCCGCCGGGTGGATGAGGTCCTGGTCGCCGTCCGAGATCGCGACGGCGCGCGCCTCGTCGTGGTCGGCGCGGGCGCGGGCGGCGCCGAGGTGGCCTTCGCGCTCGCGGCGCGGCTCCGCGGCGAGCGCGCCGGGCGCGGCGAGGTGCTCCTGCTCG
>DATFGS010000311.1:0-4938 GCA_035249225.1 Candidatus Methylomirabilota bacterium
CATGCCCATCGCCACCGAGAGGCCCTGGCCGAGCGAGCCGGTCGCGGCCTCGATGCCCGGCAGCATCACGCGGTCCGGATGGCCCTGCAGCGGGCTGCCGAGCTTGCGCAGGGTGATGACGCGGTCCATCGGGAAGTAGCCGGCCCGGGCCATGCAGTAGTACTGGGCGGGCACGCAGTGGCCCTTCGAGAGCACGAAGCGGTCGCGATCCTCCCACCGCGGCTGCTTGGGGTCATAGCGCATGCGGTTGAAGAACAGCGTGGTGAGGATGTCGATCACGGAGAGCGAGCCGCCGGGATGCCCCGAGCCCGCGTGGGTGAGCATCCGGATGATCTGCGCCCGCCCCTCGCGGGCGATGGACTCGAGCTTCGCCAGGTCCGGATTCGCCATCAGTCCAATCCCTCCATGAAGCCTGCGATCGCGTCCACGTGCACGCCGCTCACCGCGACCGCGGGGGCGTACACGACCTCGTCGGCCGCCCACAGCGGCGTGCCGCGCGCGTCCTTGGTGGTGCCGACGACGGCTCCCAGCAGCCGCGTCACGTTGTCGTTGATCCGGATGGTGTTCGCCTTGAGCGGTCCCGCGATCCGGCCGTCGCGGATGATAAAGGAATCTCCCACCACCGTACAAGTGAAGTCACCGGCCCGCAACCCGTTGATCGGGTACGTGTACCAGATGCGGCCCACGTAGAGGCCGTTGCCGACGCGCGCGGCCAGATCCTCGAGCGACACCGGATCGGCGCCCTCGACGATCACGTTGGACGCCGACGTGCCCGGCGTGCTCTCGAAGGAGCGGCCCGAGCCGCCGTCGCCGCGGAAGCCGTTGCGCGGCGCGAGCGCGGCCGCCGCCGCGGCCGGGTCCATCCCGAGCTTCTCGCGCGCGGCCGGATCGTGGAGCAGCCGCTGGGTGTCGTACCAGTGGCTGAGCAGCCCGACCAGGACGCCGTCCTTGATGAGGTCGGTGCGGCCGGTGGGCAGGCCCTCGCAGGTGATGCCGCGCGAGCCGGCCAGCCCCGGCATCGCGCCGTGGTCGTAGATGCTGAGCCCGCGCGCGGCCACCACGCGGCCGAGCCGGCCCAGGAACGGCGTGCTCGACGAGTAGAAGGAGCCGGCCTGGCAGGAGGGGACGATCAGGTTGTTGCAGAGATCGGCGACCGGCTGCGGGCCGAGGATCACGGTGTAGTCGCCCGAGGGCACCCGCTCGCCGTCCATCGCGGCCACCGCGTTGGACGCCGCCTCCCCGCCGGCCTCGTCGGTGAAGTGCTCGAGCCGGGTGGTGATGGACCACCCGGAGCCCTTGGCGTCGCGGGCCTCCACCATGCCGGTGGCCGAGGCCGACATGAACGCGCAGTCGTCGGCCTGGGGCTCCGGCATCGCGCTCGAGGCGATCGCCACGCGCGACTGGAGAATGCTCACGTCGCCCCCCAGGATGAGCCCGAGCCGCTTGAGACCCGCCTCGTCGGGCACGAGGTCGGCGAGCCGCGACGACGCCATGAAGGCGCGTAGCCCGCCGGTGATCACCTTCCAGCCCGCCTCCACCAGCTCGGCGTCCTCCACGCTCATGAGCCGCGGATCATGATAGGCCTCGAGCGCCCGCGGGGCGCCGGTCGGGCGCGGCAGGGAGCGGAACTCCGGATCGTGCACCGCGGCCTGCCGCGCCTTCGCGAGCGCGCGCCGGGCGCCCGCGGGCGTGAGATCGCTCGGCTCCGAGCCGAACCCGATCAGCGGCCGCCCGTCGGGGCCGTCGAACACCGCCTGGACGCCGAGCCCCGCCATCTCGGCCGACTTGGGCTCCTCCACCCCGTTGCAGGGGATGTGCGAGGTGTAGTTCAGCCGGGCGAGGAGCGAGCGGTTGAACGCGGCGAACACCTCGACCTCGCGCACCCCGGGCTCGGCGCCGAGGCAATCGAGCGCCTCCCGGACCACCCGCGTGAGATCCACGCGGTCAGGCTCCGCCGGTCACGATGGCGCGGCTGCGCAGGGTGGGACCGCCGTTGCCGAGCTTGCGGGTCTGCATCGGCTGGCCCTTGCCGCAGTTGGGAATCGGGTACAGCCGGAAGTCCCGGCCGACCCCGTCCACGTGCATCAGGAAGTCGCGGCTGTCCGCCATGATGCCGCCGTCGCGGTAGAGCCGCCCGATCCGGCCGCGCTCGATCTCGTACACCTTGCGGGCGGTGATGCGGAAGTTCTCGCGGCTCTCCGCGATGGAGGGCGTGCGGTGGCCGACCAGGAAGTAGCCGTGGTCGATCTCCTTGATGAGATCCGCGGGGTCCGCGTCGCCCCCCGCGAACACGGTGGAGGACATGCGGACGAGCGGGACCAGGGAGGCGTCGGTGGCCTTCCAGTGCCCGTTGGGATCGCCGCCGAAGACCGCCGCGGTCTGCCGGCTGTTCATGAACCCGGTGAACATCCCGCGATCGATGTGGACGACCCGGCGGGCGGGGGTGCCCTCGTGATCGTAGGCGTAGTGGCCGTAGCCGGGCAGGGACGGATCGGAGAACGCGCTCACCAGGGGCGAGGCGATGCGCTTGCCCAGCTGGGTGTCGTCGAGGCCGCGCAGGAGCCAGGACCGGCCGGCGTACGCGGTCTCCATCTTGAGCCCGCGGTCCAGCTCCACCGGGTGCCCGACGATCTCGTGGGAGAGCAGGGTGTTGTAGTGCGGGTCGGTGACGACCGCCACCTCCCCGTCGGGGGGCACCAGCGCGGGGGCGGCGGCGAGCTCCACCGCGTCCCCCGCCAGCGCCCGCGCGAACTCCGGGAAGGGCGGGAACTCGATCGGCGGCTCGGAGACGCCGCGGGTCAGGATCTCCCAGCCCCGCTGGTGGCCCAGCACGTCGTAGATCTCCTGGCTGTTGCCGGCGCCGGTCGCCACCACGTAGGCCATGCCCTGGGTGAGCGCGAACGACTGGTCGATGAGCGCGCCCTCCGAGGAGGCGAAGAGCTCGCGGCTCAGCTGGGTCATCGTGGAGACGTAGTTGTAGGACACGCTCGCGTGGGCCCCCGCGACCTGCCGGGACACCTCGGTGGTGAGGCGCTGCATGTCGTCGAGCGTGACGCCGCGGGGGTCCACCTCGAAGACCGCCGGCACCACCTCCTGCCGCACCGCGATCGGATGCAGGCGCGTGTCGGCGAGCGCGTCGCCCAGGGCCCCGAACTTGCCCTTCACCTCCGATTTCATCTCCGCGTTGGCCATCGCGCGCCGGTAGGCGGCCAGCAGGCCCTCGCGCAGCAGCCGGGCCAGGTGCGGGACGTCGGCGGCGCCGAGCCCGCGGCCGAAGTAGCCGGGCGCGGTCATGCGGCGGCCCGCGAGCACCCGGATCCCGAGCGCGAAGGCGTAGTCGTCCCCGGAGCTCTTGGGCTCGCCGTTCTCGGCGCCCGCGAACTTGCCCTCGCTGATCTCCAGGCGCACGTCCGCGTAGTGGAGATCGGCGAGCGCGCGCGCCTGGGTGGCGACCAGCGCGCGCACCATCGGGGTGACGGTCTCGATCAGCCGGGTCTCGATCCCGTGGGGCATGGCTCAGGCCAGCGCGAACGGCTCGACCGAGACGGTCTCGCCCGCCGCCACGTCGCCGCGCTCCTCCTCGATCACCACGAAGCAGTTGGCGAGCGTCATCGAGGTGAGGATGCCCGAGCCCTGCGGCCCGGTGACGCGCACCTCCCAGCGCTCGTCGCGGTAGGAGAGGATGCCGCGCTTGAACTCCCGCCGGCCCGGCTTCTTGCCCATCGGCTCCATCGCGACGGCGTGGAAGCGGGGCGGGAACAGCTCGCGGCGCCCGGCGAGCTTCCAGAGGGCGGGCCGCACGAACAGGTGGAACGTCAGCATCGAGGCCACCGGGTTGCCGGGCAGGCCGAAGAAGTGCGCGGACCCGATCCGGCCCACGGCGAGCGGCCGGCCGGGCTGCATCGCGACCTGCCAGAAGTCGATGCCCCCCGCGTCCTGGAGGACCTCCTTCACCAGGTCGTGATCGCCGACCGACACGCCGCCCGAGGTCAGTACGACGTCCGCGGTGGCGGCGGCGGTGCGCAGCCGCGCGTGCAGCACGTCGTAGAGATCGGGGACGATGCCGTGATCGGTGGTCTGCCCGCCCGCGGCGTGGACCAGGCCGTGCAGCGAGAAGCGATTGGAGTCGAAGATCTGCCCGGGCTTGCGCGCGTCGCCCGGCTCGGCCACCTCGTCGCCGGTGGAGAGGATCGCCACGCGCGGCCGCTGGCGCACGAGAAGCTGCGGGAGCCCGAGGGAGGCGGCGACCCCCAGCTCCTGCGGCCGCAGCGCGGTGCCCGCGGCGAGCACGACCGACCCGGCCTGCACGTCCTCGCCGCGGTGGCGCACGTTCACTCCGGCGGGGCCGGGCCGGATGCGCACGGAGCGCCCGCTCCGCTCGACGATCTCCTGCGGGTACACGGTGCCGCCCCCCGCGGGCATCGGCGCGCCGGTCATGATGCGCAGGGCCTCGCCGGGGCCGAGCACGCCGTCCCAGACCGCACCCGCGGCCAGCTCGGCCACCACCGTGAGGTCGCGGCTGCCGTCCGAGGGGATATCCTCCGAGCGAACCGCGTAGCCGTCCACCGCGGAGTTGGCGGTCGGCGGCACGTCGAAGGCGGCGCGCACGTCCTCCGCGAGGACGCGGCCGAGGCAGGCGCCCAGCCCCGCCACCTCCGGCGGCGCGATCCGGGTGACCTGCGCGAGGATGTGCGCCTGCGCGTCCGCGACGGAGATCATCCCGCGCATTATACCGTGCGGCCCCCGCGCTCGCCCGCACCACCCGGTCCGGACGCGCGTGTTACGATACGCGCCGATGACGTCGCCGTCATGCCCTCGATGCGGCTGGGCGCCGGTCGACGCCGCGCAGTGTCCGCGCTGCGGCGTGGACGTGGCCCGCTACCGCGCGGACCTGGCCGCGGTGAGCGCGGTGCCCGCGCCGCCGGTCGCGCCGGCTCC
>DATFGS010000312.1:0-1661 GCA_035249225.1 Candidatus Methylomirabilota bacterium
CCCATCGCGGTGCCGCCCAGCATCGCGACCTTGTCGGCGTCGCTCAGCTCCGGCGTGCCCAGGATGTGGTCCACCGACGTGCTCGTCCACGGGAACGGATAGTCGGTGCCCATGACGATCCGGCCGGGGCCCGCCTCCACCGCCAGATGGCGCAGCGCCTCGGGCGTGAAGACGATCGAGTCGTAGTACAGCTGGCGGATGTACTCGGTCGGCCGTTTCTCGAGCGTCCCGGTCATGCGGTGCGGGAACGTCATCTGGACCGCGTTGGAGCGGGCCGCGTAGGAGGGCAGGTAGCCGCCGCCGTGGGCGGCGCAGATCTTGAGGCCGGGGAACCGGTCGAGGGTGCCCTCGAAGATCAGATGCGAGAGCGCGATGGTGGTCTCGAGCGGGTTGCCGATGGTGTTGGTGAGGAGCCCGTTGCCGCCGAGGCGGCCGCTTCGCTCGAGCTCGGGGCTGCCCTGCGGGTGGATGAACACCAGCACGCCCAGCGCCTCGGCCTTGGCCCAGAAGGGGTGGAACTTCGGGTCGCTCAGCTCGAGCCCCTCGACGCTACCGCCGAGGCCGGCGCCGCGCAGCCCGTAGCGCTTGACGCCCTGCTCGAGCTGCTCGGCCGCGAGATCCGGATGCTGCAGGGCCACCGACGCGAAGGCGACGAACCGGTCGGGCTGGGCCGCGCAGATCTCGGCCAGCGTCTCGTTCTGGATCCGGATCAGCTCCTGGGCGACGTCGCGGTCCGCCGCATACCAGTAGGGATTGATGCTGAGCGCCTCCACGTCGATGCCCTGCTCGTCCATCGCGCGGAGGCGCCCCCGCGTGTCGGTCATCAGGAGAGCCTCGGTCTCCAGCTTGCGCCCCATGAGCGCCATCGCGGCGGGGACCGCGCAGTGCGCGTGCACATCCACCGTCTTCACGCGCTTGCCGCTCACCACCACCTCGCGCCGCCGGGCGAACGGAGCTCCGGCGACGCCGCCCCCACCGCACGAGACGAACGCGGCGTCGGCCACGGCTAGGCCCGGATCCCGAGCAGCTTCATCGCGTTCCCGCCCAGCATCGCGGTCTTGTCGGCGTCGCTCACGCCCGGCGCTTCGAGGACTTCGTCCACCGCGGTCGTCGTCCACGGATACGGAAAGTCGGTGTCCACCATGAGCTGGCCCGCGCCCACCTCGGCCGCGAGGTGGCGGACGCCCTCGCCGGAGAAGACCATCGTGTCGTAGTACATTTCCTTCAGATAGTCGGACGGCTTCCGCTTGATGGGCCCGTAGGTGCCGCCGGGACAGGCGGAGGGACGGGTGGGGCAGCCGCGGTCGGACCGCCCGGCGTACGACGGCAGGTAGCCGCCGGCGTGCGCGGCGCAGATCTTGAGTCCGGGGAACCGGTCGAGCGTGCCCTCGAAGATGAGATGCGAGAGCGCGATGGTGGTCTCGAGCGGATTGGCGATCACGTTGTCGAGATAGCCGTTGCCCTTGAGCCGCTTGGGCAGGTCCGTCGCGACGCCCGAGCCCTGCGGGTGGATGAACACCAGCACCCCGAGCTGCTCGGCCTTGGCCCAGAACGGGTGGAACTTCGGGTCGCTGATCTCCTCGCCGTTGACGCTGCCGCCGATGGCGGCCCCCCGCAACCCGTGCTTCTTCACGCCCTCCTCGAGCTGCTCGGCGGCCAGA
>DATFGS010000313.1:0-11360 GCA_035249225.1 Candidatus Methylomirabilota bacterium
TCCTCGAGAAGATCGTCACCGACTTCAACGAGTCGCAGACCCAGTACCAGGTCAACGCCACCTTCAAGGGCTCGTATCCCGAGACCATGGTGGGGGCGGTCGCCGCGTTCCGGGCGGGCAACGCGCCGCACATCGTGCAGATGTTCGAGGTCGGCACCGCGACCATGATGTCGGCGCGGGGGGCGATCAAGCCGGTGCACGAGCTGATGAAGGAGTCCGGGGTCGCGTTCGATCCCGCCGCGTACCTGCCCTCGGTGGCCGGCTACTACAGCCTGCCCGACGGCCGGATGATGGCGATGCCCTTCAACAGCTCGACCACGATCATGTTCTACAACAAGGACGCCTTCAAGAAGGCGGGGCTCGATCCGAGCAAGCCGCCCCAGACCTGGGCCGACCTGCGGGCCGCGGCCCAGAAGATCCGGGCGGCCAATGCGACGCCGTGCGGCTTCACCACCGCGTGGCCGACGTGGGCGCAGTTCGAGCAGTTCAGCGCGATCCACAACGTGCCGCTCGCCACCAAGGCCAACGGCCTCGGCGGGCTCGACACCGAGCTCAAGATCAACAGCCCGCTGCACGTCCGCCACGTGCAGACCCTGATCGACATGCAGAAGGAAGGCAGCTTCAAGTACGGCGGGCGCGACGCGGCGGGCGATGCGCTCTTCCCCTCCGGGGAGTGCGCGATCATCCACGCCTCGTCCGGGCTCCGCGCGCGCATCACGCGGGAGGCCAAGTTCGAGTGGGGCGCCGCGATGCTGCCGTACTACGCGGGCACGCCCGACGCGCCCAAGAACTCGATCATCGGGGGCGCCGCCTTCTGGGTCATGACCTCGCCGACCCGCAAGCCCGAGGAGTACAAGGCGGTGGCCGAGTTCTTCCGCTTCATCAGCCGCCCGGAGGTGGTGGCCAAGTGGCACACCGACACCGGCTTCCTCCCGGTGACCTTCGCCGGCTACGAGCGGGTGAAGGCGTCCGGCTTCTACCAGCAGAATCCCGGCACCGATATCCCGTTCCTCCAGATGACCCGCACCGCGCCCACCGAGAACTCGAAGGGCCTGCGGCTCGGCAACATGCCCGAGATCCGGAACATCATCCAGGAGGAGCTGGAGAAGGCGTTCCAGGGCCAGCAGTCGGCGCAGCAGGCGCTCGACAACGCGGTGCAGCGGGGCAACACGGTCCTGCGCAACTTCGAGCGGGCGAACCGCTCCTAGCCGGAGCGGAGCCGCGGCCGCGGACCGGCCATGCAGCGCCGCGTCGTCTTCGACGGCAAGGTCCTCCCCTACCTGCTCGTGGCGCCGCAGCTCCTGGTCACGATCGTCTTCTTCTTCTGGCCGGCCGGGCAGGCGCTCTACCAGTCGTTCCACCTGCAGGACGCCTTCGGCCTGCGCCAGAACTTCGTCGGGTTCGATAACTACCGGGCCGTCCTCACCGACCCGCTCTACCGGGGCGCGGCCGCGCGCACGCTCGTCTTCACGATCGCGGTGACCGTGCTCGCGATGGCGCCCGCCCTGCTGCTCGCGGTGATGGCGGACAAGCGGATTCGCGGGGCGACCGCCTACAAGACCCTGCTGATCTGGCCCTACGCGGTGGCCCCCGCGGTGGCGGCGGTGCTCTGGCTCTTCATCTTCCACCCGTCCATCGGGGTGCTGGGCCAGATGGTGCGCCGGTGGGGCGTGGTCTGGGACTACAAGCTCAACGGGGTCCAGGCGATGCTCCTGGTGGTGCTCGCCGCGAGCTGGAAGCAGGTCAGCTACAACTTCATCTTCTTCCTGGCCGGGCTGCAGGCCATCCAGAAGCCGGTGATCGAGGCCGCGGCCATCGACGGGGCGGGGCCGACCCGGCGCTTCTGGAGCATCATCTTCCCGCTGCTCTCTCCGACCACGTTCTTCCTCCTGGTCGTGAACATCGTGTACGTCTTCTTCGACACGTTCGGGGTCATCCACGCGCTGACCGGCGGCGGGCCCGGGAAGGCCACCGAGACCCTCATCTACAAGGTCTACGTGGACGGGGTGGTCAACCTGGACCTGGGCGGCTCCGCGGCCCAGTCGGTGATCCTCATGGCCTTCGTCATCGCGGTCACCGCGGTGCAGTTCCGCTACGTGGAGCGGCGGGTCCACTACTGATGGTCGAGCGCCGGTCGCGCGCCTCCTGGCTGCCCCACGCGCTCCTCCTCGCCGGGGTGCTCGTCTTCGTGTTCCCCATCTACACCGCGCTGATCGGCTCGACCCACGACGCGGCCACGATCGGACGCGGCGACCTGCCGCTCTACCCGGGCCCGCACGCGGTGGAGAACTACACGCAGGCGTGGTCGCAAGGGAGCGGGCAGCGGGTCAAGGCGTCCCCGGTGGCGAAGATGATGGCCAACAGCTTCGTGATGGCGATCGTGATCGCGGCGGGCAAGATCGCGGTGTCGCTGATCTCGGCCTACGCGGTGGTGTTCTTCGTCTTCCCGCTCCGCATGGTCTTCTTCTGGATGATCTTCATCACCCTGATGCTGCCGGTGGAGGTGCGGATCATCCCGACCTTCAAGGTGGTGTCCGACCTGCACCTGATCAACACCTTCGGCGGGCTCACCATTCCCCTCATCGCCTCCGCCACCGCGACCCTGCTCTTCCGCCAGTTCTTCATGACCATTCCGGACGAGCTGGTGGAGGCGGCCAAGATCGACGGGGCCGGCCCCCTGCGCTTCTTCCGCCACATCCTCCTGCCGCTGTCGCGCACGAACATCGCGGCCCTCTTCGTCATCCTCTTCCTCTACGGCTGGAACCAGTACCTGTGGCCGCTCCTCATCACCACGAGCCGCGGCATGGACACCATCGTCATCGGCATCACCAAGATGATCGGCACCGGCGACGCCCAGACCGACTGGAACCTGATCATGTCCACCGCGGTGCTCGCGATGCTGCCGCCGGTCGCGGTCATCCTCCTCATGCAGCGGTGGTTCGTGAGGGGCCTGGTGGAGACCGAGAAGTGAAGGGCCCGCTCCTGCTCGCGCTGGGCCTCGTCGCGGCGGGCGCGGTGGTGGGCTCCGTCACCGCGGCCGCCCAGGGCATGATCGCCCCCCTCTTCGCGGCGCACCGGGGGGGCGCGCTGCTCTGGGCGGAGAACAGCCTGCTCGCGTTCCGCAACGCGCTGGCCCTGGGCGCCGACTTCCTGGAGCTGGACGTGCATCTCACGCGCGACGGCGAGGTGGTGGTGATCCACGACGCCACCCTCGAGCGCACCACCACCGGCACCGGGCCGGTGCGAGAGCGTACCCTCGCCGAGCTGGGCGCGCTGCGGCCCAAGGATCGCGACGGGGCGGTGATCGAGGAGGGCATCCCCACGCTCGACCAGGTGGTGGCGCTGGCCGCGGCGGGGAAGCGGCAGATCCTGCTCGAGATCAAGACCGACGAGCGGCGCCGGCGCTACCCGGAGATCGAGGAGAAGGTGTTCGCGGTGCTCGACCGCCACCGCTTCACGCCCTTCACGGTGGTGATGGCCTTCGAGGGCGCGACCTGGCGCCGGTTGCGCGAGCTGCGCCCCGACGCCCGCGTGGCCGCCCTCTACTCTGCGCGCATGCTGCCGGCCGCCCGCGTCACCGCGGAGCTCGAGGCGCTGCGCCGGGCCGGGGTGGCCTTCGTCGGGCTCGAGCAGGCCCTCGTCGGCGCCGACGTGGCGAGGCAGGCGCGGCTGGCCGGCCTCACCCTCGGGGTGTGGACGGTGAACGAGCGCGAGGCGATCGCGCGCTTCATCGACCAGGGCGTGGGCGTTGTCATCACGGACCGCCCGGACCTGGCCAAGGAGCTGCTCGGCCGGTGAGCGCGCGGCGCTTCGTCCTGGCGCTCGACCAGGGGACGACCGGGTCCACCGCGCTCGTGATCGATCCGGACGGCGGGGTGCGGGCGCGCGGCTACGCGGAGCTGCCCCAGCACTACCCGCAGCCGGGCTGGGTGGAGCACGATCCCGCGCAGATCTGGGCCACCACCGTGCAGGCCCTCGGCCAGGCGGTGGCCGCCTCCGGCATCGCGCCGGCCGATCTCGCGGCGGTCGGCATCACCAACCAGCGCGAGACCACCATCCTCTGGGAGCGCGCCTCCGGCCGCCCGGTGGGCAACGCCATCGTCTGGCAGTGCCGGCGGACCGCCGCGCTCTGCGACCGGCTCAAGGCGGACGGGGCCGAGCCCGAGATCCGGCGGAAGACCGGGCTGGTGGTGGACGCGTACTTCTCGGGCACGAAGATCCGCTGGATGCTCGACCACGATCCGGCCCTGCGCCCGCGCGCGGAGCGGGGAGAGCTGTGCTTCGGCACCGTGGACGCGTGGCTGCTCTGGCAGCTCACCGGGGGCGCGGTGCACGCCACCGACCCGTCGAACGCCTCGCGCACGCTCTGCTACGACATCCATCGCCGGGCGTGGGACGAGGGGCTGTGCCGTCTCCTGGGTGTGCCGATGGCGCTGCTTCCGACGGTGAAGCCGTCGGCCGGCGTGTTCGGCGAGACCGCGGCCGGGCGAGGCGCAGCCGTAAGCGAGCCGGGCAGATACGACAAATCCGCGTGGCTGCCGCCGGGCATCCCGGTGGCCGGGATCGCGGGGGATCAGCAGGCCGCGCTCTTCGGCCAGGCCTGCGTCGAGCCCGGCATGGCCAAGAACACCTACGGCACCGGCTGCTTCGCGCTCATGAACACCGGCGAGCGCGCCGTCGCCTCCCGCGAGGGCCTGCTGACCACGGTGGCGTGGACGGTGGAGGGGAGCACCGCCTACGCGCTCGAGGGCGCGGTGTTCATCGCGGGCGCGGCCGTGCAGTGGCTGCGCGACGGTCTCGGCATCATCACGCGGGCCGCCGAGACCCAGGCGCTGGCCGAGTCGGTCCCGGACACCGGCGGCGTCTATCTGGTGCCCGCCTTCGTGGGGCTGGGCGCGCCCTACTGGGATCCCTACGCGCGCGGCACCCTGGTCGGCATCACGCGCGGCACCGGCCGCGCCCACCTGGCCCGCGCGGCGCTCGAGGCCATCGCCTACCAGAGCCGCGACGTGCTCGACACCATGAAGCGCGAGTCCGGCGTGCCGCTGACGACGCTCCGGGTGGATGGGGGCGCGGCGGCCAACGATTTTCTCTGCCAGTTCCAGGCCGACGTCCTGGGCGTGGAGGTGCTGCGCCCGTCGGTGACCGAGACCACCGGGCTCGGCGCCGCCTACCTGGCCGGGGTGGGGGTGGGACTCTGGAAGAGCCGGGAGCTGGCGACCCGCTGGAAGCTCGAACGGAAGTTCACCCCGACGATGCCCGACGGGGCGCGCGAGGCCGCCTACGGCGGCTGGCGTCGCGCGGTCGAGCGGTCGCGGGGCTGGATCGAACCCGAGAGGAGGAATGCATGATGCTGCGATCGATCGTCACGACGGCCGTCACCGCGCTGCTCGCGATGGGGGCGCTCCACGGACCGGCGCTCGCGCAGGCGCCCATCGAGAGCGAGCTGACCCTGATCACGCCGGTGTCGAAGTTCATCCACGACGCGGCGCTGAAGGCCTTCGCGGACTACGCCAAGGAGAAGTGGAACGTCACCGTGAAGGTGAACGCGATCCCCGCCGGCACCCCGGTGGCCTACGGGCGCATCACCGAGTGGAAGGGCCGGCCCGACGTGGACATCTTCTGGGGCGGGGAGTCCGCCCTGTTCGAGAAGCTGGCGGAGCAGAAGCTGCTGCAGAAGGTGGAGATCTCGAAGGAGGCGTGGGACAGCATCCCCGCCTCCATCGGCAAGCCCAAGCCGATCCCGCTGAAGGACAAGGACGGGTTCTGGGTGGGCACCGCGCTCGAGCCCTACGGGCTCGTCTACAACCCCAAGCGCCTGCAGCGCCTGGGGGTGGCCGCGCCGAAGGACTGGGACGACCTGCTGAACCCGAAGCTCAAGGGCGAGGTGGCGCAGTGCGCGCCGACCCGCTCGTCGTCCTCCAACGCGACCTATGAAGTGATGCTCTCGCTGCACGGCGAGGACAAGGGATGGGACTGGCTGCGGAAGCTGGCCGCCAACACCGGACACTTCACCGCGCGGAGCCGGGACGTGCCGACGGTGGTGGCCAAGGGGGAGTTCGCGGCCGGCTTCGCGGTGCCGTCCTACATGGCCTTCGAGGAGAAGCTGGCCGGCTTCGACATCAAGTTCGTGGCGCCGAAGAACTCGTTCGTCACCCCCGAGCCGATGGCGATCCTGGCGGGGGCGCGCAATCCGAAGGCGGCGCGCGCGTTCATCGAGTTCCTGCTGACCGAGCGCGGCCAGAAGGTGTTCATGGAGCGCGGGCTCTTCCCGATCACGCCGAAGTACAAGGTGCAGGGCGCGCCGGGCTCGACCGCGGAGCTGGCGGTGGAGTTCACGGGGGGCGTGCGCTCGTACTTCGAGGCCGACGTGGCCAACGTCTACGACGAGACGGTGGCGGCCAGGCGGTCGGAGGCGCTCAAGACCCGGTTCCGCGGAGACATCGAGGCCAAGTGGGACGAGCTGAAGAAGTAGCGACGGCGGGCCGCCGCCCGGCATGATCATCGAGATCCAGGGCGTCACCAAGCGCTTCGGCGCGGTGACCGCGGTGGATCGCGTGGACCTCACCGTGGCGGACGGCGAGCTCTTCACGCTGCTCGGCCCCTCGGGCTGCGGGAAGACCAGCCTGCTCCGGCTCCTGGCCGGCTTCTATCAGCCGGACGCGGGGACCATCCGCTTCGGCGATCGGGTGGTCAACGGGCTGCCGCCCTACGAGCGCCGCATCGGCATGGTGTTCCAGAACTACGCGCTCTGGCCGCACATGACGGTGGCCGACAACGTCTCCTACGGGCTCCGTCTGCGGAAGCTGCCCCCGCCCGAGGTGCGGGCGCGGCTCGGGGAGGGGCTGCGCAAGGTCAACCTGACCGGGTTCGAAGCGCGCTACCCGGGCCAGCTCTCCGGCGGCCAGCAGCAGCGGGTGGCGCTGGCGCGCGCGCTCGTGCTGAACCCGGACATCCTGTTGCTGGACGAGCCCCTGTCGAACCTCGACGCCAAGATCCGCATCCAGGTGCGCGCGGAGATCCGGCGCCTGCAGCAGGAGCTGCGCATCACCACGATCTACGTGACGCACGACCAGGAAGAGGCCCTCTCGCTCTCCGACCGCGTGGCGGTGATGCGCGACGGGCACGTGCTGCAGGTGGGCCCGCCCAAGGAGCTCTACGAGCGGCCCCGCACCCGCTTCGTGGCCGACTTCGTCGGCACCAACAACCTGGTGCCCGGAGAGGTGCAGGGCGGCGGCGGGTCCCGCGGCGAGCTGGTGGTGAGCACCGCGCTGGGGCCGCTGCGCGCGGTGGCCAGCGGCGCGGTGTCGGGGCGCTGCGTGCTCGCGGTGCGGCCGGAGAACGTGGCGCTGGGCGCGGTGGCGGGCGAGGGCAACCGGGTGGACGGGCGGGTGAGCCTCGTGTCCTACCTCGGCAACACGCTCCGCTACGACGTGCAGACCGAGCCCGGGCTCGTGCTCAAGGCCGACATCCGCGACCCGTGGCACCACGATCCGCTGCCGGTGGGCCGGCCGGTGACGCTCAGCTTCCCTCCGTCGGTGACCCTCGCCGTCTCCGATGATACCTAGGAGCTCGAAGGGCGCCCTCGGCCCGGCGGTGGGAGTCGGGCTCATCTGGGCGTTCCTGATCCTGTTCCTGGTGTATCCGCTCGGACGCATCTTCTACGACGCGGTCACCGACGAGGCAGGGCGGTGGACGCTGGCGAACTTCCGCGAGTTCTTCACCGACCGCTTCTACCTGCGCTCGCTCCTGAACTCGATGATCCTCGGCGTGGTGACGGTGATCTGCGCCTCGGTGCTGGGCATCGCGGTGGCGTTCCTGCTCGTGCGCTACGACTTCGCGGGCCGCAACCTCTTCAGCTACCTCACCATGATCCCGATCATCTCGCCGCCGCTGGTGGGCGTGCTGGGCTTCACCTTCATCCTGGGCCGCGCGGGCACCGTGAACGTGCTGCTGATGGACGTCTTCGACATGCTCCGGCCCGTCAACTTCCTCTACGGGCTCCACGGGGTGGTGCTGGTGGAGACGCTCCACCTCTTCCCGATGATCACGCTCAACGTGGTGGACGCGCTCGGCAAGGTGGATCCGTCGCTCGAGGAGGCGGCGGAGAGCGTGGGCGCGCGCGGGTGGTCCAAGCTCTGGCGGGTCACCCTGCCGCTGACCACGCCGGGCTACGTGGCGGGGGCCCTGCTCGTCTTCATCTGGACGTTCTCCGACTTCGCCACCCCGCTCGTGCTGGGCGTGCAGGACCTGCTCGCCCCCCAGGCCTATCTCAACATCGTGCAGTTCGTGGACCGGCGGATCTTCCGCATGGGCATCGTGATCTCGGCGCTGATGGTGCTGCTCGCGATCCTCTTCCTGCTCGCCGCGCGGCACTACGTGGCGATCAAGGACTACTCCTCGCTCTCCTACTCGAGGATCGAGCGGCGGCGCCTCTCGCCCGCCCGGCAGGCGCTGGTCATCGCGTTCCTGAGCTTCCTGCTGCTGCTCTCCTTCATCCCCTACATCGGGGTGACGCTGGCCTCGGTGGGGAAGGGCTGGGCGCTGACCCCGCTGCCGGTGGCCTACACGCTGCAGTACTACGAGCGCGTGATCGTGGAGACGCCCAAGTACATCGTGAACAGCTTTCTCTACTCGGGGCTGGCGGTGGTGATCTGCGTCGGGGTCGGCGTGCCCATCGCGTGGCTGCTCGCGCGGTCCACCGTGCCGGGGCGCGGAGCGCTCGACGCGATCAACACCCTGATTCTCGCGGTGCCGGGCACCGCGATCGGCATCGCCTACATCCGCGCGTTTCACTTCGACCTGCCGGGCTTCGACCGCGGGCTGACCTCGTTCTGGATCATCATGCCGCTGGTGCTCGCGGTGCGCCGGCTGCCCTACACGGTGCGGGGGTCGTTCGCCTCGCTGCTCCTCGTGCACCGCTCGCTGGAGGAGGCGGCCTCGAGCGTGGGGGCGTCGGGGGCGCGGACCTTCAAGGACGTGACGCTGCCGATGATCTGGAAGGGGGTGCTGGTGGGCGGGCTCTTCTCGTTCATGACCTCGCTGCAGGAGGCGTCCGCGGTGCTCTTCCTGGCCCTGGGCGGCTGGGAGTCCATCACCAACGGCATCTTCGCTTTCTACATCGCGGGCAGCGCCAACGAGGCCGCCGCGCTCGGCGTCATCCTGATCGTGGTCGCCGCGGTCAGCGTCGCCATCATCAACCGCATGGCGGGCACCCGCATGGGCGGCGTCTTCGGCTAGCCCCAACCTGCTTGTTCTCTGCCGACACGCGATCGATTCTATATTGCGCAACGTAATCAGATAGTTGCGGGTTCTTGTCAGGCCTGGGGGCCTGTGATAGTGTTCCTGTTCACATGGCTCCGGAAGAACGGGGGCCGTCGCGGAGTCAGACCGCTCAGCTCGTCAATCTGGGCACGTTGCTGTTCGCATGCGTGGCCGTGGGGCTCGCGGCAGGCTACTTCGCGGATCGCTGGATCGGGACGAGCCCGTGGCTCTTGCTGATCGGCCTGGCCTTGGGCATCGGAGCGGCCGGCGTGAACTTTTACAGGACCATCAAGACACTGAACGAGTCGAACCGCGATGACCGCTGATCTGGCCGCACGCGTCACCTGGACGGGAGCCGCCACCGTGGCCGCCATGATGGCGGGTGCCTGGTGGCTGGCCGGCGTGCCCGCGGCGGCCGGCGTGGGCGGCGGCGGCGGGATCGCCCTCGTCAACTTCCGCTGGCTGGCCCGTGACGTGAGCCGCGCCGCCGCGCTGATGGCGGAGGGCTCCACCGGCGTCGGCCGCCTGAGCCGGATGGGCCTGCGCCAGGTCTTCACCTTCGGGGCTCTCGGCCTGCTGGTGGCGCAGGGCTGGGCGCATCCGGTCGCGGTGGTGATCGGCCTCGCGGCCCTGCCGCCGGTGCTGCTGGCCCAGGGCCTGCTGGACGCACGGAGACACGCCTGACATGGAGCTGATCGAGCACCCGCCGATCCTGCACATCGCGGCCATCCCGGACCACATCCTCTATACGTGGATCGCGATGGCCATCCTGGTCGTGGTGTCCTTCGTGGCCTCCCGCCGGGTGCAGCTCGTGCCCACCGGCAGCCAGAACTTCATGGAGATCGTCCTCGAACAGTTCGTGAAGGAGCTCGACGAGACGATCGGGCACGGGGGCCGGCGGTACCTGCCCCTGATCGCCACCCTCGGGCTCTTCATCCTGGTCTCGAACCTCATGGGGCTCGTGCCCGGGCTGGTGGCGCCCACCGCCAACCTCAACACCACCGCGGCGTGCGCCCTGATCGTGTTCGTGACCTATCACGTGATCGGCGTGCGCAAGCAGGGCTTCATCCCGTACCTGAAGCACTTCGCGGGCCCGGTGCCGACGGTGCTGAAGCCCCTGATGTTCGTCATCGAGATCATCAGCCACTGCGCCCGGCCGCTGTCGCTCTCGCTCCGCCTCTTCGGCAACATGATGGCCGGCCACATCCTCATCGCCATCTTCTTCTTCATGATGGGGTTCGACGGGATGCTGGGCTGGGCCCTCCGCGGGACGATGGCGGGGCTGGTGATCGGGGCCCCCGCCGCGCTGATCATGGTCGTGTTCGTCGTGGGGTTCCTGTTTCCCCTGAAGATCCTGGTCGCGTTCATCCAGACCTTCATCTTCTGCAAGCTGGCCATGCTGTACATCGCGGCGGCGGTCGAGGAAGCCGAGCATCACTAGGTCGCAGTCACCCTCAACAAGGAGGAGAGCCGTGCAACGCATTCTGACGATGAGCATGATGGCGATTCTGGCGGTCCCGGGGATGGCCTGGGCCGCGGATGCCGCGGGTGGGGCCGACATGGCGAAGGCTTTCGCGGTACTGGCCGCGGGGCTGGGGTTCGGCCTGGCCGCGGGTCTCTGCGGTCTCGGTCAGGGCCGGGCGGCCGGGCAGGCGGTGGACGCGATGGCGCGGCAGCCCGGCGCGATCGCCCGGATCCAGACCGCGATGCTGCTCGGCCTGGCCTTCATCGAGTCGCTCGTGCTGTTCGTGTTCGTCATCGCGGTCATCCTGCTGTTCGTCAAGTCGTAGGGTAGCGGCGCACTCGAAGACACCGTCCCGGGGCCCCGCCCCGGGACGGCACGCGGGCTTTCCCGCGAGGCGGCCCCGACGGGCGCGGTGAGGCCCGGGAACGAACATGGCGCGACGGTCACCGTTCAAGATCCCCCGGATCCCGGAGATGACGGTGCGCCGCCTGTCCGTCTACACGCGCAGTCTCCTGCAGCTCGAGGAAGACGGCGTCAAGACCATCTCCTCCCAGGAGCTGGCCGAGCGGTTCAGCCTCAACTCGGCCCAGGTGCGGAAGGACCTCGCCTACTTCGGCGAGTTCGGGGTGCG
>DATFGS010000314.1:0-2880 GCA_035249225.1 Candidatus Methylomirabilota bacterium
GATGTCCCGGCGCAGGTCGAACTTGTCGGCCACGTAGTTGAGGTAGCGTTCGGTCTCCGGCTGGGACGCGAAGTGCTCGGCCCAGTCCCATTCGTCCAGCAGCTCCTGGCTGAAGGAGTAGCCGTAGGAATAGCTCTCGGAATCGAAGCGGCACCCTGGATAGCGGTTCCAGTACCAGGTCCCGCCCACGCCGGTCCCGGCCTCGAACACCCGGACCTGGTGGCCGATCTCACGCAGGCGATGGAGCTGGTAGAGACCGGAGATGCCCGCGCCGATGACGATCGTGTCGTAGTCCAGGGCCCCGGTCGATCGCGGACGGGTCGAGGCGGCCGGCGAGGTGGCCATGGGTCTCGAGAGTATACCGCGCCCGCGGGTGCCGTCCGGGACGGGCCGCGGGCGCGGTCGAGGCGACGCGAGCGAGGATCCGGTGACTAGTTCGCGCGCACCGGACGGCCCCACTCGATCGCGAAGCCGACACCCGGCCAGCCCGGGTTGTCGTGATCACCGCCCACCCGCGAGCCCACCGGCGGGTTCTGCGCGCTCCAGCCCGCCCCCCCGGCGCGGCCCGACCTGGTCTCCTTCGACAGCGGCGCGATGAAGTTGGGACGATCTGGCAGCACCGGGCGCTGCGGCTGCAGGTCCCGCTCCGGGACAGCCGGCGCCACGCGCTCGCGCGGCGGAGACGGCGTCTTCAAGTTCAGCGACTGAGCGGTGACGCTCAGGGGGACAATCAGCATCGGTGCGGCGACGAGCAGAGCCACGATCGATCGCTTGAGCATGGTCGTCGTCCTCCTCCGGTCTTGGGACGCATGCGGCATGCCGATCGATCCATTCTCGAATCGCTAATACTGACGCGGTCTTACGTGCCCCGTCAGCCTGGAGGCACCCCGGCCCCGGAAGGATCGACCTCGTAATTCTTACCCCTTCACGAGGCCCGGCAAGGCGCTTATCATGGCGGCACTTCACCGCTCACCTGCGAAGGAGAAGGCCAATGACCGCCATCACCCAGTCCGTCGATCTCGATCGTCGCGGCCGCGTGGCCGTGCTCACCGTCAACAATCCGCCCGTCAACGCGCTGAGCCAGCACGTGCGCCAGGGGCTGCGGGAGGGCCTGAAGCAGGCCGCCGCCGACAGTAACGTCGCGGCGATCGTGATTACGTGCGCAGGGCGCACGTTTATCGCGGGCGCCGACATCACCGAGTTCGGCAAGCCGCCGAAGGAGCCGGGGCTGCACGAGGTGCTGGATCTGATCGAGAGCTCGCCCAAGCCGGTGGTCGCCGCGATCCACGGCACCGCGCTCGGCGGCGGCCTCGAGGTGACCCTGGCCTGCCACTACCGCGTGGGCGCGAAGGCGGCGCGCTTCGGCCTGCCCGAGGTCAAGCTCGGCCTCCTGCCCGGCGCGGGCGGCACCCAGCGGCTCCCGCGCGTGGTCGGGGTGCCGAAGGCGCTCTCGATGATCGTGAGCGGCGATCCGATCGGGGCCGACGAGGCGCTCAAGGCCGGGCTCGTCGACGAGATCGTGGACGGCGATCTGGCCGCGGCGGGCGTGGCCTTCGCGGAGAAGGTCGTGGCCGAGAAGCGGCCGCTCAAGAAGATCCGCGATCTCGACGACAAGGTCGGTGCGGTGCGCGGCAAGCCCGAGGTGTTCGCGGAGTTCCGCAAGTCGGTGGCGCGCCAGACCCGCGGCTTCCGCGCGCCCGAGAACTGCATCAAGGCGGTGGAGGCGGCGGTCGATCTGCCGTTCGACCAAGGCATGAAACGCGAGCGCGAGCTCTTCCAGGAGCTGATGACCTCGCCCGAGTCCAAGGCGCAGCGCTACTTCTTCTTCGCGGAGCGCGAGGCGGCCAAGATCCCCGACGTGCCCGGCGACACCCCGAGCCGGGAGATCAAGAAGGCGGCGGTGCTCGGCGCGGGCACCATGGGCGGCGGCATCGCGATGAACTTCGCCAACGCGGGCATCCCGGTGACGGTGGTCGAGGTGGCCCAGGACGCCCTCGACCGCGGCCTCGGAGTGGTGCGGAAGAACTACGAGGCCACCGCCGCGCGCGGGCGCCTGACCGCGCAGGACGTCGAGAAGCGCATGGGTCTGATCTCCGGCACCACCGACTGGTCGAAGATCGCCGACGCGGACATCGTGGTGGAGGCGGTCTTCGAGGAGATGCCGATCAAGAAGGAGGTCTTCGCGAAGATCGACAAGATCTGCAAGCCCGGCGCGGTGCTCGCCTCCAACACCTCCACCCTGGACGTGGACGAGATCGCCTCCGCCACCAGGCGGCCGGACAGCGTCATCGGCATGCACTTCTTCAGCCCCGCCAACGTGATGCGGCTGCTCGAGGTCGTGCGCGGCGAGAAGTCGGCCAAGGACGTGGTGGCCACCGCGATGAGCGTGGGCCGGCGCATCGCCAAGGTCCCGGTGTGCGTCGGCGTCTGCTACGGCTTCGTGGGCAATCGCATGCTACACCAGCGCGGCCGCGAGGCCGAGAAGCTCATCCTGGAGGGCGCGCTCCCGCACGAGGTCGACCGAGTCCTCACCGACTTCGGCTTCCCGATGGGCCCGTTCGCGATGGGCGACCTCGCCGGCCTCGACGTGGGCTGGCGTATCCGCAAGGGCAAGGGCGTGAAGTCGGCGGTGGCCGACCGCATCTGCGAGCTGGGCCGCTTCGGCCAGAAGACCGGCGCGGGCTACTTCCGCTACGAGAAGGGCGACCGCACCCCGATCCCCGACGCGGACATGGAGAAGATCATCGTCGAGGTGGCGAGCGAGATGGGCATCACGCGGCGCAAGATCGGCGAGGACGAGATCCTGGCCCGGCTCCTCTACCCGATGGTGAACGAGGGCGCCAAGATCCTCGAGGAGAAGATCGCGATCCGGGCCAGCGA
>DATFGS010000315.1:0-1442 GCA_035249225.1 Candidatus Methylomirabilota bacterium
GAGGGTCTCGGTGAGGACGGCGTTGTTCTGCTTGCCCCACGCGTAGTCGGCGTAGATGATCCACCACTTCTTGCCGAGGTTCTGGGCGATCCAGGTGCCCATCACCCGGCTGGTGATGGTGGGGTTGAGCGCCTCGTGGAAGGTGATCGAGCTGGTGTCGGGCTTGGCGCTGATCTCGTCCGACTGGCTGGTCGAGATGTAGAGCACCTTGGACTTCTTGGTCTGCTCGTTGATGGCCATCTGCACGTGCGCGGCGAGGCCGCCCACGATGAACTGCGCCTTGTCGTTCTCGATCAGCTCCTTGGTGCGCTGGGCCCCGACCGCGGGCTTGAGCTGGTCGTCGCGGAAGAGCACCTCGACCTTGCGTCCCATCACCCCGCCCGCCGCGTTGAGCTGCTCCTCCGCGAGCTGGGCGCCGCGCTGCATGTCCGCGGCGAGGGCCGCGAAGGGGCCGGTGAGCGGCAGGGGACAGCCGATCCGGAGCGGGTCCTTGCTCTGGGCGCGCAGGATGGCCGGAAACGAGAGAGCCGCGGCGCCGGCCGCGGTGGTTGCCAGGAATGAGCGCCGATCCATGGAGTGTCTCCTCTGCGTTGAGTGAGCGCGCCTCTGCGGGGGTCAGGTGGCCGGTATTCTAGGAGCCCCTCGCCGCGCTGTCAATCGGGTCGAGATGCCGCACCGTTGCGCACGAGGAGGTCCGCCGCTTCCCGCGGCTCGTCGCGGTCACGCTTCCAGGCGGTCGAGGCCGGCGGCGAGCGCGCGCGGGGACTCGCAGAGCAGATCGGCGCCCGCGTCGGCCAGCTCGCGCCGTGCCCCGTAGCCCCACTGCGCGCCGATGGACCGGATGCGGTGGATCCGGGCCGCCGCGATGTCGCTGCCGCGGTCGCCCACCATGACCGAGGTCTCGGCCCGGATCACGCCGGTTTCGAGGAGGTGGGCCAGCAGGTCCGCCTTGGCGTCGAAGCGGCCGCCGGGCTCCGCGCCGTGGACGGACTCGAAGTGCCGGGCGAGATCGAAGTGGGCCACGATGCGGGTCGCCGCGTGCCGCAGCTTCGCGGTGGCCACGAACATCGCGCGGGCGCGCCGCGCGCTCTCCTCCAGCATCTCGGGGACGCCGTCGTAGACGCGGTTCTCGAAGAGGCCCACGTCGTCGTAGCGCGCGCGGTAGTGCGCGAGAGCGGTCTCGATCAGGTCCGCGTCGGTCGTGCCGAGCAGCGTCGAGAACGTGCCGCGCAGGGGCGGCCCGATGTAGGTGGCGAGGACGTCGTCGCCCGGGCACGGGTGGCCGAGCCGATCGAGCGCGTGCCGGATGCAGGCGGTGATCCCGGCGCGCGAGTCGGTGAGGGTGCCGTCGAGATCGAAGAGGACGGTGAGGGCGCTCACGGCTCGGGCAGGATGCGGAAGACCGGATACCGGGCCGCGATGGGGATGAGGTCCGCCTCCGA
>DATFGS010000316.1:0-8269 GCA_035249225.1 Candidatus Methylomirabilota bacterium
CCGAAGAGGTTCGAGGCCACCACCACGTCGAACCAGTCCGGGTGCTGGACGAAGTGGGCGGTGAGGATGTCGATGTGGTACTGGCTGGTCTTCACGTCGGGATAGCTCTTGGCCATCGCGGCGAAGCGCTCGTCCCAGTAGGGCATGCTGTGGATGATGCCGTTCGACTTGGTGGCCGAGGTGACGTGGCGCCGCGGCCGCTTCTTGGCCAGCTCGAACGCGTAGCGCATCACCCGGTCGCAGCCCTTCCGGGTGAAGACGGACTGCTGGACCGCCAGCTCGTCGGGGGTGTCGCGGTAGAGCCGCCCGCCGATCTCCGAGTACTCCCCCTCGTTGTTCTCGCGGACGATCAGCATGTCGATGTCGGCGGGGCCGCGGCCGGCGAGCGGCGAGCGCACGCCGCGGAGCAGCCGCACCGGCCGCAGGTTCACGTACTGGTGGAACTCGCGGCGAATCGGGATGAGGAGCCCCCACAGGGAGACGTGATCGGGCACGCCGGGAAAGCCCACCGCGCCCAGGTAGATGGCCTCGAAGCGGCGGAGCTGCTCGAGCCCGTCCTCCGGCATCATGCGCCCGGTCCGCGCGTACACCTCGCAGCTCCAGTCGAAGTGGGTCCACGCGAAATCCACCCCGAAGCGGCGGCCCGCCGCCTCGAGCACCCGGATGCCTTCGGGCAGGACTTCCTTGCCGATGCCGTCGCCGGGAATGACCGCGATCCGATGCGTCATGAGTGCCTCCTCAACGCTGAGAGATGATGACCTGGGGGGCCGGCCGGGCCC
Organism: Candidatus Methylomirabilota bacterium; assembly: GCA_035249225.1. Lineage (GTDB taxonomy): Bacteria > Methylomirabilota > Methylomirabilia > Rokubacteriales > CSP1-6 > CAMLFJ01. The sequence continues at coordinate 780 of DATFGS010000316.1, forward strand.
GGGGTCGTGCCGAGCATCACGGGACCGAACACGGGAGCAGCGCGACGAGCTCCCGCGGGCGCAGGTGCAGGCGCAGCACGCCGCGCCCCGGAGTCACCGGGCCCGCGCACTCGATGACCGCGACGCCGCTCTTGGCCATCTCGACGCGACCCGAGCCGTCGCGGCTGGTCAGCAGCCCGACCAGACGCGAGAGCGTGGGCTCGTGGCCCACGCAGAGCAGGGCGGAGGCATCGACCGACCCGAGGCCCGCGAGCGTCGAGGCGGGCTCGGCGCGGTCCCCGAGCAGCTCGGTCAGCTCGGGAGCCGGCGCGCCGTAGACCCGCGCGGTGATCTCCGCGGTCTCTCGTGCGCGCGCGAGCGGGCTCGCGAGCAGCCGATCGAAGCGCACGCCCATGCGCCGGAGCGCCTCCGCCATCCGGGCGTGCTCGCATCGGCCCGCGTCGGTGAGCGGGCGGTGCCGATCGTCGGGCCAGCGACGGGAGTCAGCCTCGCCGGCCTCGCCGTGACGCATCAGGATCAGGAGCACGGCGACTACTATCTCACGATCTTTATCGGTCACGTAGCGCGGGGTAGGTCCAACGCCAAGCGACTACGGTCTCACGATGTTCATCGGTCACGTAGCGCGGGGTAGGTCTCGCGATCCAAGGCGCCGCGCTTCGCGTGGTATGCTCGGGGCCCGTGAGGACGAAATGGATGCTCGTGGTGTTCGGTCCCGCCCTGCTCACGGTGATCGGAAGCATCCTCGTGATGCTCTTCGTCCCGCACCCGGTTCCCAAGACCGCCACCGGCGGCCACCGCCTCTACCTGGCCCATTGCGCCACGTGCCACGGCGCGGACGGCAAGGGCTCGTGGCGGGCCACCATCTTCCTGATGCGCCCGGGCGATCTCTCCGATCCGCGACTCGTGGATCGGCTGCCGGACGACTACCTCGTCACGCTGATCAAGAACGGGGGGGCGACGCTGGGCAAGCCGGGCATGCCGTCCTTCGGCTACCACCTGAAGGACGACCAGATTCGCGAGCTGGTCGGCTACCTGAGAACGCTGCCGAAGCGCTAGGCCGGGGAAGACGCCTGCCCCGGGCGAGCCGAGCGAATACGACGATCTAGCTGGAGCGCGGCCGGATGTCCGACATCGTCGCGCCCAGGACCGCCTTGTCGAAGGGCTTGTTGATCACGAAGTTCACGCGGCTCCGCTCCTCCCGCGTGATCTCGGTCTCGCCCCATCCGGTGATGAGCCCCACCGGCAGGCCCGGCCAGCGCTCCTGGATGGCCGCGGCCACGTCCCAGCCCGTCATGTCGGGCATGCCGAGGTCGCTGATCACCACGTCGACCAGCTCGCGATTCGACTCGAGGAAGGACAGGCCCTCGCGCCCGCCGGGCGCCTGGGTCACCGAGTGCCCCTGCTCCTCCAGCATCTCGGCCAGGGTGCTGCGCACCTGCAGCTCGTCGTCGATCACCAGGATGCGCAGGGGCAGGGCGGGCGCCTTCTGCGCGGCCGTGCTCGTCTTGGCGACCGCGGCCGCCTTGGAGGCGGTCGGCAGGCTGATCTCCACGCAGGTGCCCTGCCCCTCGGTGCTCTCCACCGTCAAGGTCCCGCCGTAGCGCTGCACGGTGCCGTAGGCCACGCTGAGCCCCAGGCCGGTGGCCTTGGGCCCCTTGGTGGTGAAGAAGGGCTCCAGCGCGCGCCGGCGCACTTCCTCCGGCATGCCCGCGCCGGTGTCGGTGACCGAGCAGTAGACGCGATCGTCCTTGGACCAGGTCTTGAGCGTGACGGTGCCGCCGCCCTGGGTGATGGCGTCGGCCGCATTGAGCAGCAGGTTCATCAACACCTCACGCAACGGGGCCGGCTCGCCCGCGGCCGCCCCGATGACGCCCGCTTCCACCTTGACCTCGATGCGGGCGCCGCGCAGCTGCGCCTCGTCGTGCCATCGCGGCCGCGTGAGCTCGACCACTTCCTGCATGAGCTGGTTGAGATCCACCGCGACGTCGGAGACCGGCTGCACGCGGCTGAACCGCTGGACGCGCCGCACCACCTCCGCGCCGTCCTGGGCGGTGCGCTGGATGATCTCGAGGGAGCGCCGCACGCCCGCCTCCTGGACCTTGCCCATCATGAGCTCGACCCGCCCGAGGATCACCGCGAAGAGGTTGTTGAGGTGATGCGCCATCCCGGACGAGAGCTGGCCCATCGCGCGCAGGGTCTCGCCGCGCACGAGCTGGCCCTGGGTGGACTTGAGGTCGTCCACCACGTTCTGCAGCTGCGAGGCGGAGGACTGCGCCTCCTCGAGGAGGCGCGAGTTGTCCACCGCGTAGCCGATGTAGGTCATGAGCGCGTTCAGGAATTGCAGGTCGGTGGAGCTGAACGGCGGGGGCCGATGCGTCTCGGCGCCCGCCGGATCGCGCCGCTTGGCCATGTTGATCACACCGATCACCCGGTCGCCCACCCGGATCGGCATGCAGATGAACGAGCCGTTGCCGTACTGGGGGTCGTTGGTCTTGTTGAAGCGGGGATCGGACGCGATGTCGTCCACCAGTACCGGCTCGCCCATCTCCACCACCTTGCCCGCCACCCCCTCGCCCACCTTCACCTCGACCGCGGGGACCACGTCGTCGGGGATGCCCCGGGAGGCCGCGAGCTTCAGCACCGTCCGGTCCCGGTCGAGGATCATGATGGAGCCGACGGTCGCGCGCACCGCGCGCATGGTGGACTGCAGCACCAGGCCGAGCAGGTCCTGGATCTTCGGGATGCGGGCGGCCAGCTCCACCATCTCGTTGAGGGTGCCCAGCTTGAAGACGAGGTCCTCGAGCCGCTGGGTGGAGCCCCGCAGGTCGTCGAGCATGTGGTAGAACGCGTCGCGCACCTGTCCGATCTCGGTGACCTCACCGAGGCCGGGCACCGCCGCGACCGAGCCGCGATCCCGCCGGCGCAGCGCGTCCGGCTTCACGTCGCTCGGGGCCAGGAACCCCTGGGCGAGCTGGGCGATCTGGTCCACCATCTTCCGGAAGACCAAGAAGCCGAGGATGGACACCACGATCGCGGCGAGCAGCCCGAGCTGCGCCTCCGTGCTGTGGAGCAGCTCGTGGCGCGACAGCAGGTAGACGAACAGCATGATGGGCAGCAGCGCGACGAGCGCGAAGACCACCGAGGCGGCTTCGCGGAGACTCATGGTCCGGGAGCGGCGCCGCTTCTTCACCATGGTGTCTCTACCTTAGCTAAGGGTGCGGGATTTACCGAATCTTTTGGATCTCGACCGCGACCAGGCGGCCCGGCTCCTGCCGGACGGTCACGCGGACCCGATCGCCCCGGTGCAGGTCGGCCCCGTCCACCAGCGCACTGGATTCGGCGAAGATCGCCATCGATTCCATCTCGTCCATGAGCCCGGGAACCTTGTCGTGGCGGACCAGCAGCAGGGTCGGCCCGCCGCGCGCTTCGAGGATCCCGGTGACCCGGTAGAGCCCGGGACCCGGAAAGGCGGCCCGGTAGGTCCCCCAGATGCCGGCCGCGAAGCCGGCCAGGAGGAGCAGGAACAGCGCGGGAACGGCCGCGCGCCGGAACGCGATCGCGGCTACTCGATCTCGTCCTTGGGAGGAATCTTGCCCGCGACGTGCTCGGGCGTCAGGACCCAGGGGCCGTCGCAGCCCTCCTTGAAGGTCGCGATCGCGGCGCGGTAACCGCTGCCCAGCGTCACGATCATCACCGCGGCGCTGACCACGGTGCCGAGACCGCAGACGATCGCCTTGCCCGGCACGTAGGCCACGTTGAGGACCCCGGCACCGACCCGGTCCCCGTCGGAGACCTCGACGTCGACGCTCGGCGAGAGCTCGGCCGCCTGCACCACGGCCGCCCGCGACAGCAGCGGGCCGGTCAGCGCCATCAGCGCGACGAGCAGCCCGCACAGCCACTTCGTGGCATCCTGCATGATCTGTCTCCTTCTCCCGGGGTGGTGTCTACGCATCTAAGGTACACGAATTGATTATCCGTACCTAGATGCGCGACACTCCCGCCGCCCGGGCTCCCGCACCCGCGTCTCGGGCGGCCCGGCCGAGGCGGCCGACCCGAACGTCTTGCAGATCAATAGCTTGGCTTGCACGGCCGGCCCCTCGACATCGCTCCGCGAGGGTCGTAGACTCTCCGGTGCCGGCCGTCGGCGCGCAGCCACCACCCCGAGTTGGCAAGGAGATACGCCCATGAAGATCGTCCGCTTCTCCCAGAATGGTCACGCCCCCCGGCTCGGCTGCTTCCTCGGCGCCGATCGCATCGCCGACCTCGAGGCGAGCGCGGCCGCGTTCCTCGCGTCCCGCGGCGTGGTGCGCGCGCCCGTCATCGCGGCGGCGCTCTTCCCCCACGACAGCACGCGGGGCTTCCTGGAGGGCGGCAGCGCGAGCCAGGACATGCTGACGTCCATGCTGGACGCGGCGCGCGGCGGCAAGTTCCAGCCGGTGGCGCACGCGCTGTCCTCGGTGCGGCTGCACGCGCCCATCGCGGACCCGGGGAAGTTCATCTGCATCGGCCTCAACTACAAGGACCACGCGGCCGAGACGAACAATCCGGCGCCCAAGCAGCCCCCGGTGTTTCCCAAGTGGGCCAACGGGATCCAGGATCCGGGCGAGCCGGTGCTGCGGCCGCGCGGCGAGAAGACGCTCGACTGGGAGGTCGAGCTCGGCGTGGTGATCGGGCGCACCGCGCGCTTCGTGAAGAAGGAGCAGGCCCTCGACTACGTCTACGGCTACACCATCATCAACGACGTGAGCGCGCGCGACTTCCAGTTCCACACCACCCAGTGGAGCGCGGGCAAGGTGGGCGATACCCTCGCGCCGGTGGGCCCGTACATCGCGGATCGCGCGGAGATCCCGGACCCGCACGTGCTCGACCTCAAGGCCTGGGTCAACGGCCAGCTCATGCAGGACGGGTCCACCCGCAACTTCATCTTCGACATCCGCTACATCATCGAGTACCTCACCAACGTCATGACGCTCTCGCCGGGCGATCTCATCGCCACCGGCACGCCCGCGGGCGTGGGCTTCTCGCGCAAGCCGCAGGTCACGCTGCAGCCGGGCGACCGGATGAAGCTCGAGATCACCGGGCTCGGCTCGCTCGAGAACAGCGTGAAGGACGCCTGAGGGCGGAGGGCCGCGCCATGGCGGTCCGCTCGTTTCTCCACTACGCGCTGGAGGTGCCCGACCAGGCGGTCGGGCAGCGATTCTACGAGGACTTCGGGCTGGTCGACGGCACCGGCTCGAGCGACGCGGTGCGCCTGCGGCCCGAGCGCCTCGGCCGCGACGCGGTGCTGCTCTACGGGGGCCCGCGCAAGCGCCTCCACCACCTCTGCTACGGCGCACCCGGCGAGGACTTCGCGCGGGTGCGCGCGGCCCTCCGGGGCGCCGGGGTGCCCGAGATGGACGCGCCCCCCGGCGCCCCCGAGGGCGGCGTCTGGTTCCGCGATCCGGACGGCAACCCGGTGAACGTCCGCGACGAGGTCGCGCCCGCGCCGCCGGCGGATCCGCCGGTGACGCTCAACGGCCCCGGCTACACGCAGCGCGAGGTCACGCGCGGCTACCCCGAGCGCGGCATGCGGGTGGCCCCGCGCAAGCTCGGCCACGTGCTGCTCTTCACCCCCGACATGGAGCGCCTCATGCGCTTCTACACCGGGACGCTCGGCATGAAGCTCTCCGACCGCTCGCGGGGGATCATCGCGTTCCTGCGCTGCAACACCGATCACCATACCCTGGCACTGCTCTCCTCGCGCGCGCCCGGCTTCCACCACGGGTCCTTCCAGGTGGGCAGCGTGGACGAGATCGCGATGGGCGCGGTGCGCATGGCCGAGCGCGGCTGGCAGCCTGGCTGGGGGCTCGGGCGCCACGTGATCGGGTCCAACTTCTTCTTCTACCTGCGGGACCCGTGGGGCAGCTTCAGCGAGTACTACTTCGACCTCGATTACATCCCCGAGGCGTGCGCGTGGGAGCCGCGCGATTTTCCGCCCGAGGACTCCCTCTACGTCTGGGGCCCGCCGTGCCCCGCCGACTTCGGCGAGAACAAGGAAGCATGGACCTAGAGTTCCTGCACGCGCTCGTGCAGCCCGCCACCACCAAGATCGTGCTCTGCTCGCTCGACGGCCTCGGCGGCCTGCCGCGGCCGGCGACCGGCAAGAGCGAGCTCGAGACCGCGCGCGTCCCCACCCTGCACGCGCTCGCGGCCCGGTCCGCGTGCGGGCTGCTCCGCCACGTGGGGCCCGGCATCACCCCGGGCAGCGGGCCGGGCCACCTCGGCCTCTTCGGCTACGATCCCCTGCGCTACCCGGTGGGGCGGGGCGTGCTCGAGGCCCTCGGCATCGACTTCGAGCTGCGGGCGGGCGACGTGGCCGCGCGCGGGAACTTCTGCACGGTGGACGCGCGCGGCCGCATCACCGACCGGCGGGCCGGGCGCATCAGCACGGAGGTCTGCGTCCGCCTCGTCGAGCGGCTGCGCGCGATCCGCCTCGACGGGGTGGAGATCCTCCTCGAGGCGGTGAAGGAGCACCGCTTCGTCCTTGTCCTCCGCGGCGGTCAGCTGTCCGGCCGCCTCTCCGAGACCGACCCGCAGCAGCTCGGGGTCCCGCCCCTGCCCGTCCGGGCGCTCGCCCCCGAGGCGGACAAGACGGCCGCGCTCGTGAACGCGTTCGTGGAGGCCGCGCGCCCCCTCCTGCGCGACGCGGCGCCCGCCAACATGCTGCTGCTGCGCGGCTTCGACCAGCGCCCCCGGCTGCCCCTCTTCCCCGAGACGTTCGGCCTGCGCGCCGCCGCCATCGCCGCGTATCCGATGTACCGCGGGCTCGCCCGCCTCGTGGGGATGGAGGTCCTCAAGACGGGGGGAACGTTCGCGGAGGAGATCGACACCCTCGAGCGGCAGTGGGAGCACCACGACTTCTTCTTCCTGCACTACAAGGACACCGACAAGGCGGGCGAGGACGGCGACTTCGACGCGAAGGTCGCGGCGCTGGAGCGCTTCGACGCGCTGCTCCCGCGGGTGCTCGCGCTCGAGCCCGACGTCCTCGCGATCTCGGGCGACCACGCCACCCCCTCGATTCTCAAGGGTCACGGCTGGCAGGGGGTGCCCGCGCTCCTGGCGAGCCCGTACTGCGGGGGCGACCCGGTGAGCCGCTTCGCCGAGCGGGACTGCGCGGGGGGCTCCCTCGGGGTGATCCCGGCCCAGGATTTGATGCCGCTCGTCATGGCCAACGCGCTGCGATTCACCAAGTACGGGGCATAGCGGGACACTCGGGGTATCCTGGCGGAAAGACCATGAGGCGCTCCTACTGCCTCCTGTCCGCCGCGGTGCTCCTCGCCCTGGGGGTGATCGGCCTCGCCGTGCCCACGCGCGAGCCGGCGCCGCCGGTGGTCACCGAGGACCTCCCCGACGGCCCGGAATCCCCCGAGCCCGTCGAGATCGTGCTGAAGCGGGGCGAGACGCTCGAGACCGCCCTGCGGCGGGCCGGGATCGAGCGGGGCGAGGCGGCG
>DATFGS010000317.1:0-1945 GCA_035249225.1 Candidatus Methylomirabilota bacterium
CCAAGGCGCCGGTCGCGTTCTTCGCGTATCCCGACAAGCCCAGCGTGCTCACCCCCGACGGCTGCGAGGTGCACCGCCTCTCCACGCTGGCCGAGGACTCGATCGGCGCGCTCGAGGCGCTCGCCGAGGCGGTCGGGGCCAAGAAGAACGGCGAGACGGTCCAGCAGTCCGGGCGCCCCGCGCTGCCCACCGGCGCGCTCACCCCCGACACCCTGGCCGCCGCACTGGGGGCGTTACTGCCGGAGGGCGCGATCGTCTCGGACGAATCGGTGACCACCGGCCGCGGTTTCTTCAAGGCGACCGCGGGCGCGCCGCCCCACGACTGGATGAATAACATGGGCGGCTCGATCGGCCTCGGGTTGCCGCTCGCCACCGGGGCCGCGGTGGCGTGCCCCGACCGCAAGGTCGTGTGCCTCGAGGGCGACGGCAGCGGCATGTACACCGTGCAGGCGCTGTGGACCCAGGCGCGCGAGGGGCTCGACGTCACCACCGTGGTCTTCGCCAACCGGACGTACGCGATCCTGCGGCACGAGCTGATCGGCGTCCGCGCGGGCACCCCCGGGCCCAAGGCCGCCGACATGCTCGACATCGGCCGCCCGGATCTCGACTGGGTCTCGATGGCCCGCGGCATGGGCGTGCCCGCGAGCCGCGCCACCACCGCGGAGGAGTTCAACAAGCAGTTCGCGGCCGGGCTCGCCGCGCCCGGACCCTACCTGATCGAGGCCGTGCTCTAGTCCGGGCTACCGCAGGTGTCACGCGGCGTCGGGGGCGGCACGTCGAGCCCGGATTGCGGTCGAAGAACCCGATCGGCTTGCTCGCCGGTCCATCACTCGATGACCTGATCCGCCCGCTGCAGGAGCGATGGCGGGATCGTCAGGCCGAGGGCCTTCGCGGTCTTGAGGTTTATGACCAGCTCGAACTTGGTGGGCTGCTCGACTGGAAGGTCGCCGGGCTTTGCGCCCTTGAAGATCTTGTCGACGTAAGTGGCGGCGTGGCGATACATCTCGGGACGGCTCACTCCATAGGCCATGAGGCCCCCGGCATCCACGAAATCCCGCGTCGAATAGATCGTGGGAAGCCGGTGCTTCGCTGCCAAGTCCACGATACGTCCGAGATTGCTCTGGGCCAGGAAGTCGAGACCGACGTGGACGGCATCCGCGCGCTGCTTGACCGCGGTGGCAAACGCGCGCCCGAGGTCCTCGGGCGTTCGGACGTCGAGCAGCTGAGGCTGGAATCCTAGGGATCGTGCCGCGACTTCTATCTGCTTCCGTTGAGTGACGAGTGTCGGGTTGCTTAGATTCACGAACACCGCGATGCGCGCGATACCAGGGATCGCCTCTTTGAGTAACCCCAATCGTTTACCGACTAGCTCGGCGTTGATGCTGCTCAGGCCCGTGACATTCCCGCCCGGGCGGGCAAGGCTGGCGACGAGTCCGGCGGCAACCGGGTCGCTACTCGTCGCCATGACGATGGGGATCGTTCGCGTGGCGTTCTTCGCCGCCACCGCCCCTGTCGCCCCCTCGTCACGATCAGGTCCACCTTCAGGCGAACCAGTTCGGCCGCCAGGTTCGGGAACCGGTCGGGCCGGCTGTCGGCCGATCGGTACTCGATCGCATAGTCCTGCCGCTCGACGTACCCGAGTTCTCGCAGCCGTTCTCGGAACGCCTCGAGGTTGGCCGCATTCAGCGCCACTGGCGCCGACTCCAGCACCCCGATCCGCCACACCTTACCCGCCTGCTGCGCCCCGGCGGCGAGCGGCGCGGCGAGGAGGCCGCCGGCCAAGGTCCCGAGGAAGGCCCGCCGATCCATCACTCGATCACCTGATCCGCCCGCTGCAGGAGCGACGGCGGGATCGTCAGGCCGAGGGCCTTGGCGGTCTTGAGGTTGAGAGTGAGCTCGAAGCGATCTGCCTGCTCGACGGGCAGGTCGCCCGGCCTCGCGCCCT
>DATFGS010000318.1:0-7256 GCA_035249225.1 Candidatus Methylomirabilota bacterium
CGTCCGCGCGGCGCGACCGGAGGAAGTCGAGGACTGGACCGACATGGCGACGCGGGCGGGCCTCGACCGGGCCGGCGCGCCCGGCACGACCGCCGAGGACGATACCAAGGGGTTCGCGGTGGGGGAGATGCCCGACGGCACGCGGTGGCTCCTCGACCTGCGCATTCCGCCGCGCGACTGGGCGCCGTGATCCGGCGTGAGCGCGGCGGCCCAGCGGGCTCTTGCGTCGGGGGAACCCGTAGTGTAAGTTACTGAAGTTCCGATACGGGCTCGTGGTGCAGCCTGGTTAGCACACTGGACTGTCAATCCAGAGGTCGCGGGTTCAAGTCCCGTCGAGCCCGCCAATCAATCGCAGAGTCAGAAGGGGGCGACTTCGGTCGCCCCCTTCACTGCTTCGCCCTCGGGACCATTCCCGGGAGCCTGGCATCGCCGGTGGCGCGCTCCGGCCAGCGCTTCCCTCGAGCGGCCTGGTTGCAATCCGACATAGGGGAATGCCCGAGGCCCGCGGCCCGTCTCATGGGCAAGGAGGGAGCCCATGCGTTATATGCGAATCCTGTTGCTTCTGCTCGCTGTCACCATCGGCGCTCAAGCCTGCATCTTCGTCCCCGTCCCCGTGGGCGGTGGCGGACGTGGCGGGCATCGTCATCACGACGACTGGCGCCGCTAAGCGGACGTTGTAAGCTCAAGCTACCCGGGTGCATTGCGGCGCGCCCGGATTCGCCCGAAGGGGATGAGCCGCCCTCTCGAGGCTGCCCCTTCGGGCTCTTCAACTCCACGCAGTCCCGCCTGCCCGCCCCGATCATGTCTGCCAGACCGCCGACCGGTCTTCGTGGAAACGCTCGCGGATTGCGCCCGCTGATCCGGTAGAATCCCTGCCTGGACGGACGTCGCCACTCACGAGCCAACACGCACTACACGGAGAGCGCGGAATGGACAAGCAGCGCGTATTCGGCACCGGCGGGGAGCTCCTGGTGCATCAGCTGGTGGCGCAGGGCGTGCGCTACGCCTTCACCAATACGGGCAGCGCGGAGGCCGGCTTCTTCAACGCCCTGCTGACCGTTCCGGGCGTGCAGCCGATCCTGCTTCTCGCGGAGTCGCTGGTGCTCTCGGCGGCGGACGGGTACGCGAAGGCGGCCCGCCAGCCTGCCTTCGTGAACGTGCACCTGGCGGCGGGGACGCGGCAGGGCTCCGGTCAGCTCCAGAACGCCTACTTCGACGGGACGCCGATGGTGGTGACCGCGGCCATGCGCGACGTCGGGTCGTACGGCGACCACGGCGCCCTGGTGGCGAGCGGCGGGTTCTCGCAGATGGGTGCGGTGGAGGACATCACGAAGCGGCGCTGGGAGGTGTGGGAGGCCGGCGGAATCCCGACCGTGACCCGGCGCGCCTTCAAGGACGCCACGACCTTCCCGACCGGGCCCGTCTACGTGGCCTACGCCAGCTCCGCGCTGGAGGCGACCAACGTGGAGGGCGTGATCCAGGCCGGAGACCCGCCGCACATGGGGCTGGTGCCGGACGGGAGCGTCATCCACGCGATCCGGGACGCCCTGCTCAACGCCGAGAAGCCGCTGCTCGTGTGCGGGCCCGACATCGGCGCGGCGGGCGCGGAGGAGGAGATCCTCACCCTGGCCGAGCGCCTGGCCCTGCCCGTGGCCACCGGCATCTTCGACTACGCGAGCTTCCCCGCGCACCACCCGAACTACGTCGGGGGAGTCGAGGGCCTCTCCGAGGAGAGCTACGACGTCGTCTGCTGCATCGGCTACCGGCAGAACACCCGAGGCAACGCCACCGACCTGCGCTTCCGTGAGGCCGGCACCATCATCGGGATCGGCCACGACCCCGCGCTGCTCGGCAACACCTTCCCGCTCGACATGGCGGTCTGGGGCAACGTGCGGCAGACGCTGGCCGCGCTCAATGCCTCGTGGAAGGAGGGCGACGCCCGCCTGCCGCATCTCGAGCGACGCGCGGCCGCGCTGCGCGCCCGCGGGCAGCAGCGGGTCCGGCAGCTTCACGACGAGGCCGTCGGGCACGCCGCCGAGCGGCCGATTCACCCGAACTACCTGGCGCACGTGGCGGGCACGACGCTGCCCGAGGGCACGCTGGTGGTGTCCGAGAGCTTCCGCAACGCGGACCATCTCATGCCCTTCGGCTTCGACAAGCGCCAGTGGCGCCTCGTCCGGACCTTCGGGGCCTCGCTCGGGCACGGCATCGGGGCGGCGGTGGGGGCGCAGCTGGGGGCTCCGGATCGGCCGGTCGTGTGCAGCATCGGCGACGGCGCCGTGATGTACAGCGCCTCGGGCTTCTGGACGATGGCCCGCTATGGCCTGCCCATCCTGACCCTCGTGTGGAACAACCTCAACTATCAGACGGTGCGGACCAACTTCCACACCTTCGGCGGGGAGATGGCCAAGCAGAAGAAGTACCCGGAAGTCTATCTGGGCGATCCCGAGATCGACTTCGTCATGCTCGCGAAGGCCCAGGGCATCGAGGGGACGACCGTGCGGGAGCCCCAGGCGCTCGAGGCGGCCCTGCGGCGGGGCGCCGACGCCATCGCGGCGGGCGAGCCGTACCTGCTCGATATCCGCGTGGCCACGGTGGGCACCGGCGCCGAGTCCACCTGGCACCAGCGCTTCAAGCTGCGCGACTAGGAGCCGAGGCCCTCGTGGGGAGCGCGGGTCGCGCGGCGGGGCGCGCCGCCGGCGACGGCCGCGCGCTGGCGCTCGTACCAGCGCGACATCAGCTCCATCGCGAGCCACGCGGCCGAACAGCTCACCAGGAGCACCACGCGCGCCGGCCCCCAGCCCCAGCGGTCCACGATCCACGCAAAGGCGGTGGGGGAGGCGGCACTGATGACGAGCACCGGCGTGGCGATGGCGCCGAGCACGGCGCCATACCCGTTCGCGCCGAACAGCGCGAGCGGCACCGCGCCGCGGACGATGGTGATCACGCCCTGGGACGCGCCCATGACCAGCGTGAACGCGAGGACCATCGGCAGGCTCCCGGTGCCGAACAGCAGCAGGAGCAGCGACGGGGGCAGGACGCCGATGGCGATGCGACCGACGGTGATCGCGCGCAGGCTGCGGGCGAAGACGATCTCGACCACCCGCCCCCCGAACTGCGCGACGCCCTTCATCGAGGCGACCCAGACCGCGGCCGCCGTCACCAGGCCCGCGGCCTCGAGCAGCGGGACGAGCTGCACCGAGATGACGCCGAACACGAACCCATTGAGCGACATGATGAGCGCGAAGAGCCCGATGGCGACCGAGCGTGCGCGCCCTTCGAGCGGGGGGCCGTCCGGGGACACCGGGGTCACGCCCGTCGGAGACACCGCGTCCCTGGCGCTCTCGCGCCGGGCGAGCCCGAACCAGTGCAGCGGCAGGCACACCGCCAGGTTGATCAGGGCGAAGAGGACGAGGGTCTGCCGCCAGCCGACCTGCTCCTCCAGGGCGTGGCCGATCACCCAGAACACGGTCGAGGCGAACGCGCCGAACAGGGTGAGGTAGGAGATCGCCTTCCGGCCGCGCGAGGGGGCGACCTGCACGAGCGCGGCGAACGCGGCGTCGTACAGGCACAGGCGCATGCCGAGGCCGAGGAAGACCCACACCGCCAGGTACGTCACCTCGCTGCGGACATGGGCGAGGGCGAACAGGCCGACGGAGACGAGGACGGTGCCGAGCGTCATGACCCCGCGCCCGCCGTGCCGGTCGATGGCACGGCCCACCGCGTTCGACACGATCCCCATGGCGAGCAGGGCCACGGTGAAGCCGAGGAAGACGAAGCCGCGGCTCCAGCCCGTGTCCTGGCTGATCGGGCCCGCCAGCACGCCGAGGCAGTAGTAGCTCGTTCCCCAGGCGGTGATCTGGGTGATGCCGAGCGCGAGTACCGCGCCCGCCATCGGATCGGCGAGCCGCGCCCGCCATCTGGCGCGCGGGGGCCGGCCAGCGGGCGATTGGGGCATGCCCGTGAGACTATCATGCGAATCGGCGACCGGGATGCTCCCGTTCGCGTAGGCTGCCGCCATACCTCGCCGCGGGCTGAAGGAGCCACACCGGGCGAGGGAGGAGGCCAGCATGGAGGACCAGGACATCGTCACCCGCCGGCAGTTCCTGGCAACCGGGGCCGCCGGGGTCGCCGCCTTGGCCGCGGGCCGTGAGGCGGTGGCCCAGACTCCGACGCAGGCCCAGCCGGTTCACGTCAAGGCCTTGCCGCGCGACATCTTCATCGACCACGGAATCAATCAGGAGACGCGGCTCGAGACGCTCCGGGGATACCTGACCCCGGCCAGTCACTTCTTCGTCCGCCAGCACGCGCCGACTCCGATCCTGGACGCGCGCACCTGGCGTCTGCGCGTCGAGGGCAACGCGCTGCAGCGGGCCATCGAGCTCGGCTTCGACGATCTGCTGCGTCTGCCCTCGCGCTCGGTCACCTGCTTCGTCGAATGTGCCGGCAACGGGCGCGGATTCTTCACGGAGCTGATGGGCAAGGTGGCCTCGGGCACCCAGTGGCACTTCGGCGGCATCGGAGTGGCGGAATGGACGGGCGTTCCCCTGGGTGCGGTGCTCGATCTGGCCGGGGTCCGGCGGGACACGCCGCGGGACATCCTCAACGTACTCGTCGAAGGGCTCGACTCGGTGAAGGTCAACCGCCCTATATCGCTCACGAAGGCGTTCGAGGACGACACCCTGCTGGCCTACGCCTTCAACGGAGAGCCGGTGCCGCCGGACCATGGCTTCCCGGTGCGCGCGATCGTGCCGGGCTGGGTCGGGATCAACAACATCAAGTGGGTGGGGCGCATCGAGGTGCGCAACAGCGTGATCGACGTGCCCACCACGACCAAGACGTACATCCTGGACGGTCCCGATTATCCGAGGAAGCCGGTCCTGCGACTGCAGACGATCAAGAGCGCGGTGGCACTGCCCTGGGGCGCGACGTTGCCCGCGGGGCGTCAGCGCGTCCGCGGCTTCGCCTGGTCACCCGTCGGCCGCATCAGCCGCGTGGAATACAGCCTCGATCGCGGAGGCACGTGGCAAGCGGCCGCGCTGCGTGAGCCCAATATCCCGCGCGCGTGGACGCGGTGGGACTTCGAGTGGGACGCCCGGGCCGGCGACTACGCCATCCTGACGCGGGCGACCGATGACCAGGGCAGCACGCAGCCGGCCAGCATTCCCTGGAACGTTCAGGGCCACGGCTACAACATGCCGGTGCCGCACCCGGTGAAGGTGACATGAGCGGCGGGGCGGCACCTCCCGGCCCCCCCGAACATCCCGTCTAGCGGCTGGGCCCCAGGGCCCCGCTGGCTCGGCGCGTCGATCGTGGCGACGTCCCGACATTCCATGCCTGCCCCTGAAGCCACGCAAGGGCCAGCGGTGCTCCGTAGCTCCCGCCCCGCTCGATGAACTCCCAGAGCGGCTCCCCGGCGAGCGGGCGGAGGGCCTCGGTGCCGAGCTTCCAGGCAAAGACGCAGATCAGGAGGCCGCGGGCCGGCCAGACGAGGACGAGGAGCCCGAGGGCACACTCGAGCCACCCCGTGAACGGCCGGAGCGGGTGGCTCGCCACCGTGGCCGGGCTGATCCCGATCGCCGCCGCGTAGCCGCTCCAGTCCTTGTGCATGGCGAAATCGAAGCCAGCGTGCCCGATCAGGAGCAGCGCCGTCGTCGCCCGGAGAATCCAGCTGATCGTCAGGGCCCGCTCCCGGGTGAGGGTCGGCATCGGCCGGGTCGAGAACCAGTCGCGCGGGGACCGACCCGGACCGAGCAAGACCAGGAAGGCGAGGGGAACGCCGTAGTTGCCGGCCCGCTCGAGGAGCTCCCAGACGCCTTGTCCGGTCAGCGGGCGGAGACAAGCCGTCTGGAACCCCCAGAACGCCATGTAGAGGATGATCGCGCGCACGGGTTGGAACAGGGTGAGCACGCCCACCGTGATGTCGACCGTCCCGACCACGGGCATGAGCCTCCACGCCCACGCTTCCGGGATGCCGAAGATCGCGAAGTAGGGAAGCCATGCCGCCTTGGTGATGATGCCGAAGGCCCCGTGGCCGATGAAGCACGCCGCGACCGTCACGCGCAGGATCCAGTGGAGAGCCGCGGCGTCCGCCGTGAGCGGCTCGAGCGACCGGCCATCGTCGGACGTTTCGAGGTAGGACATGACGTGTCCCTCCCACCGGTCTGGTCAGGGGACGATCACCGCCGGGCGCCTCGCGACCGCCGCGAGATGCCCGGCGGCCTCTCACTACGTTCTCACTTCTTGGCCGGCTGCAGGTAGAGCGTCGCCGCCCGCTGTCCGATCTTCCGGCCGAGGGAGAGCCCATCCTCACAGGCGCTCCGGAAGTGGATGCCGGCGTAGACCCGTGAGTCCGCGCTCTCACGGGCCGCCTGCGAGAAGCTCGTGAAGGATCGGGTGATCCCCTCGAACGGCTTGCCACTCGTGACCGTGAAGGTGGCCTGGTCGCCACCCAGGGCGTGGGCGAGGGCCACCGCTGCGGCCGCGCTGAAGATGCTCTGGGTGGACGGATAGTCCGAGACCGACGGGGTATTCTGATGGCTGTCCCACGTCGGGTCGCCGGCGGTGGCGTCGTTGCCATCGTTGTCGCCTTCCCGGATGGCGGTCACCGGACGCCAGGAATCGTACTCGTACCGGATCTTGAAGCCCGCGATGTAGGCGTCCGCCATCGCGATGTTCATGAGGGCCAGGAGCCGGGCGCTATCCCGGACATCGAGGCGGCGCGTGGTGGCCACCGTGCGCGCGATCGTGTTCCAGAGACCCGGCCCCTCGAACCAGAAGCGCGCGATCTGGGTCTGGTCGTCCGTACGCACCGTGCTGATCTTGCCGCCGATGCTCTTCACCTCGTTGAAGTCGCGCGCGTACGTCGGGCTGGTCAAGGCCGGGGGACCAGGAAGCCAGAATTGCGAGGAGGAAAGCAGGGTGAACGGCGTGACGTTTCCCCATCCGGGATTCGCGGAGGGCGTGTAGCCGCGAGCCAGGTCCGGGTTGGCGATGGGGGGGTTGGCCGGGACCGGGTTCGGATGCGGCCGCCACCGACCTGGCCCCACGCCCGGCGTATAGGGTGGGTCACGGAACGCTCCGTCGTCCTTGCGAAGCGCGAGGATCGCCCCGCCCGCGGCGCGCCCGATCGCCACCCCCTTGTTCCGGGCGGGCCCGTCGGTGACGCGGGCGAGCGACGCCGCGTAGGCCTGGTCGAGCAGCGCGAACGTCGCGCCCTTCTGGGCCTGCGTGCCGTAGTTGCCGACCACCCCGAC
>DATFGS010000319.1:0-11455 GCA_035249225.1 Candidatus Methylomirabilota bacterium
ACCGAGCGCGTCGCGCGGTGGATCGAGCGCTCGGCCGAGGTGCTCGCGGCGGACCCGGCGGCTGCGCGCATCTTCCTGGCCGGCGGCCCGAGCCCGGCCGCGGGCGCGCGGATCCGCAACCCGGATCTCGCCCGCACGCTCGAGCGCGTGGCCGCGGGGCGGGCCGGCTTCTACGAGGGCGAGACCGCGCGCGAGATGGCGCGGCACGCGCGCGAGCACGGCGGCTTCTTCACCGAGCGAGACTTCGCCGCGCAGCGCTCCAAGTGGGGCGACTCCATTCGCGCCACCTATCGCGGGGTCACCATCCACGAGACGCCGCCCCCGAGCCAGGGGGTGTCGGTGCTGCAGGCCCTCCGCCTGCTCGAGCCCTGGGAGATCGGCGCGCTGCCGTTCCTGGGGCCGGACCACGTGCATCTCCTCGTGCAGGCCAAGCAGATCGCCTTCCACGACCGCGACCGGTTCGTCGCCGATCCCGATTTCTCGCCGGTGCCCGTCGAGCGGCTGCTGTCCGGGGCGTACGCGGACGAGCGCCGGGGCCTCATGGACCCGGGCCGCGCGCTGCCCTGGGACCGCGTCCCGTCGAGCGGCAGCCTGACCGGCGACACGGTCTACGTGGCCGCGGTGGACGCCCAGGGCAACGCGGTCTCCCTGACCCAGAGCCTCTACTTCGTCTTCGGATCGGGCGTGGTGGCCGGCAATACCGGCGTCGTGCTCCAGAACCGCGGCGCCTACTTCTCGCTCGATCCCGCGCATCCCAACCGGCTCGCGCCCGGCAAGCGGCCGCTGCACACCCTGATCGCGTCGCTCGCATTCAAGGACGGCCGCCTCTGGCAGGTCATGGGCTGCATGGGCGCCGACGGCCAGCCCCAGATCCACCTCCAGGTGTACACCGCGATGATCGACTTCGGGCTCGACATCCAGCAGGCGGTGGCGGCGCCCCGCTGGCTCGCGGGGCGCTTCGCCCTCGGCGACGCGCGCGAGCTGCTGAACGTGGAGGGGCGGTTCGCGCCGGCCACCATCGCGGAGCTGGCGCGCCGGGGCCACGAGATCAATCGCTGGGAGGACTGGAACGAGCTGGCCGGGCATGCCCACGGCATCACGATCGATCCCGACAGCGGCGCGCGGATCGGCGGCGCCGACCCGCGCAGCGACGGCGCCGCCGTCGGCTACTGACAGGGGCCCGGCGGGCGGCGCGATGACCGAGCTGGACCTCGAGCGGCTGATCGCCCTGGTGGCCTTCGTGGGGACCTACCTGGGCCTGGCGCTCGGCCGCCTGCCGCTCTTCCGCGTGGATCGCACCGGCGTCGCCATCATCGGCGGCGCGATCGTGGTGGTGACCGGCGTGCTCCCCTGGGAGCGGGCGGTGGCCGCGGTGGACGCCCACACCCTCGTGCTCCTCTTCGGCATGATGATCGTGGCGGCCTACCTGCGCCTCTCCGGCTTCTTCCGCCTCGTGACCTACGCGGCGGTGCGCCGCGCCCATACCCCGGTCGGGCTGCTGGCCCTGATCATCGTGGCGGCGGGCGTGCTCTCCGCGCTCTTCGTCAACGACGTGGTGTGCCTCGTGATGGCGCCCATCGTGCTGGACCTCGCCCGCCAGCTCCGCCTGCCGCCGGTGCCGTACCTGATCGCGCTCGCCACCGCGGCCAACGTGGGCAGCGTGGCCACGCTGACCGGCAACCCGCAGAACATGCTGGTCGGCAGCTTCTCCGGCATCAGCTACCGCGCCTTCCTGGCGCGCGAGGCGCCCATCGCGATCATCGGGCTCGCGCTGGTGTTCGTCG
Source organism: Candidatus Methylomirabilota bacterium (assembly GCA_035249225.1). Taxonomy (GTDB): domain Bacteria; phylum Methylomirabilota; class Methylomirabilia; order Rokubacteriales; family CSP1-6; genus CAMLFJ01. The sequence continues at coordinate 1,785 of DATFGS010000319.1, forward strand.
TGATCTGGCTCGCCTACCGTCGGCAGCTCCCGGACGCGCTGCCCGCCGCGAACCTGGAAGACCGCTTCGCGGTGCACTACCCGCTGATGATCAAGACCATCGCGGCGGTGTCGGTGATGCTGGTGGCCTTCCTGGCCGGCGTGCCGATCGCGCTGGTGGCCATCGGGGGCGCGGCCTACACGCTGCTCACGCGGCGGGTGAATCCGGAGAAGGTCTACCGCGAGATCGACTGGGGGCTGCTCGTGCTCTTCACCGGCCTCTTCGTGGTGATCGGCGCGGTGGAGGAGATGGGTCTGGCCGCGGAGGCGCTCGGCTGGGCCTCCGGCGCGGGCCTGCACCGGCCGCTCGTGCTGACCGTGGTCACCGCGGTGCTCTCGAACCTGGTCTCCAACGTGCCCGCGGTGCTGTTCTTCAAGAGCGTGATTCCCACGTTCGGCGAGCCGGCGCGCGCCTGGCTGCTGCTCGCGATGGCCTCCACGCTCGCGGGCAACCTCACGATCCTGGGCTCCGTCGCCAACCTCATCGTGGTGGAGCAGGCGCGCGGGGCCGGCATCCCGGTCGGCTTCCTCGAGTACAGCAAGGTGGGCGTGCCGATCACCGTGCTGACGCTCCTGGTGGGCTGGCTCGTCCTCGTGCTCCTGCCCGTCTGAACCCTCTCCCGTCCGGGAGGAGGGCAGGGTGAGGGGTGAGGGGCCTGCGATAATGGCCGCATGGCATTGCTCTCCGAGCTGACAGCGCTTCGCGCGCGCGTGGCGGCCAGCCCGGGCCGTCTCGAGAAGCGGCGGCTCGTGGCGGAGTACCTCCGCGGGCTCTCGCCGGAGGACCTCCGCCACGCCGTGACCTACCTGAGCGGGCGCGCGTTCTCCGCGTCGGATGCGCGCGTGCTCAACGTGCGCGGGTTGCCTGAGGCGAAAGCCCCCTCACCCGGCCCTCTCCCCGGAGGGGAGAGGGGGCCGCTGACGCTGGCCGATGTGGCGGTGGCGTTCGGGGCGGTGGCCGAGGCGGCGGGGCCGGGGGCGCGGAAGGTGCGCGACGCGCGGCTCGGGGAGCTGGTGGCGCGGGCGTCGGGGGACGAGCGCGACCTGCTCCAGCGCGTGATCTACGGGGAGATGCGCATGGGGCTCTCCGAGGGGCTCGTGCTGGAGGCCATCGCGGAGGCGGCCGGCGCGGCGCCGGCGGCGGTGCGCCGCGCCGCGCTCGTCACCGGCGACCTCACCACGGTGGCCGCGCTCGCGCTCGGGCAGGGCGCCGGGGCGCTGGCTGCCGCCGCGCCGCGCGTGTTCGTGCCGCTGCTGCCGATGCTGGCCGAGATCGCGGACGACGTGGGCGAGGCGCTGGCCGCCCACGGGGGCGCCTCCGCGCTCGAGTACAAGTACGACGGCGCGCGCATCCAGCTCCACCGAGACGGCGAGCGCGTGGCGATCTGGAGCCGCCGCATGTCCGACGTCACGCTGAGCCTGCCCGACATCGTGGCGATCGCGCGGCGTGACCTGGGCGGCGCCCCCTTCATCCTGGACGGAGAGGTCGTGGCCCTCGACGCGGCGGGCCGCCCGCTGCCCTTCCAGGAGCTGATGCGCCGCTTCCGCCGCGTGCGCGGCGTGGAGGCCGCGGCGGCGGAGCTGCCGCTCACGCTCCACCTGTTCGACTGCCTGATGGCCGAGGGCCGCTCGCTGCTGGACGAGCCCTACGCGGCGCGGTGGGCGGCGCTCGAGCGCCTGACCGGCGGCCGGTGGCTCGCCGAGCGCGCGATGATCACCAGCGCGGCGGAGGGTGACGCGATGATGGCCCGCGCCCTGGCCGCCGGGCACGAGGGCCTCATGGCCAAGGACCCGCAGAGCGCGTACGAGCCGGGCGGCCGCGGCAAGCGCTGGTTCAAGCTGAAGGCCGCGCAGAGCGTGGACTGCGTGATCGTGGCCGCCGACCGCGGCTCCGGCCGGCGCGTGGGCTGGCTCTCGAACTACCACCTGGCGGTGCGGGACGGCGACGGCTGGGCGGAGGTCGGCAAGACCTTCAAGGGCTTGACCGATCGCGAGTTCACCCGGATGACCGAGCGGCTGCAGGCGCTGGCCACTGCGGACGAGGGCTACACGGTACGGGTGCGCCCGGAGGTGGTGGTCGAGGTGGAGTACAACGAGATCCAGAAGAGCCCGACCTACCCCTCGGGCTTCGCGCTCCGCTTCGCCCGCATCGCGCGCATCCGGGAGGACAAGGCGCCCGGCCACGCCACCACGCTGGAGGAGCTGCGGGGCCTCTTCGAGCGCCAGTTCGCCACGAAGGGGCGGGCCTAGCCGACGCGGTACTCGAGCACCCAGAAGCAGCGCAGCTCACGGTGGACCAGGTCGGTCGCGTGCGGGCCGAGCCGGCGGGTGAGCGCGTCGCGATCGAGCAGGTTCTTGACGATCTCGAAGCGCTGCTCGCCGCCCGCGAGGCGGCGCATCTCGTAGCGGTTGCCCGCGTCGTCCACGCGGCTCGGCGGGGTGCGCCGCTCCTCGCTGGCGCGCTCGTCGAACATGAAGACGGGCGCGCCCGGCTCGAGCCGGCCGTGGAAGGCGCGGAGGAACTCGTCCATGCGGGCCAGGTCCACGTGGGAGAGCCAGAGCGCGGCGAGGCCGGCGTCGTGGCGCGCGGGCCCGGCGGCGGGCGCGTAGGCGTCGCGCCGCTCGAAGGCGACCGGGGCCGCGTAGGTCTTGGCCCGCGCGAGGGCCAGGGTGTCGTCGTTGACGTCGGTGGCGTGGATGCTCCTCGCGCGCTCGGCCGCGACGCGCGTCCAGTAGCCGGTGCCGCAGGCCACCTCGAGGACGCGCCGGTCCGCGAAGAAGGCGGGCAGCCGCGTGCGGATCCAGGCCAGGTCGTCCTGCCAGCGCGGGCTCTCGTAGACCCGCTCGTACTCCGCGGCCCGCCGGGCGTAGTACGCGATCATCTCCTGGGTCACCGGCCCAGCTCCCGGCGCACCAGGGCCGCGCCGGCTCCCAGCGCCTGGAGCTTGCCCCGCGCCACCGCGCGCGAGAGCGGCACCATGCCGCAGTTGGTGCAGGGGAAGATGCGCTCGGCGGGCACGTGGGCCATCGCGGCGCGGATCACCGCGGCGACCTCCTCGGGCGTCTCGATCCGGTCGGTGGCCACGTCCACCGCGCCCACCAGGACGTCCTTGTCACCGAGCAGGCCGATGAGCGAGAGCGGCACGCGCGAGCCGGCGCACTCGAGCGACACGCCGCCGATGTGGCTCCGGGCCAGCACCGGGAAGGTCTGCTCGTACTGGCGCCACTCGCGGCCCAGCGTCTGCTTCCAGTCGGTGTTGGCCTTGATGCCGTAGCCGTAGCAGATGTGCACCGCGGTGCGGCAGCGCAGGCCCTCCACCGCGCGGTCGAGCGCGGCCACGCCCCAGTCGCGCACCTCGTCCATGTAGACGTTGAAGGCGGGCTCGTCGAGCTGCAGCATGTCGAGCCCGAGCGCCTCCAGCTCGCGCGCCTCCTCGTTGATGAGGCGGGCCAGGTCCATCGCGAGGCGCTCGCGGCTGCCGTAGTGCCCGTCCTGGATGGTGTCCGCAATCGTCATCGGCCCCGGCATGGTCAGCTTGAGCCGGCGGCCGGTGTTGGCCCGCGCCCAGCGCACGTCCTCGCCGTGGATGGACCCGCGGCGCCGCACCGGCCCGGTCACGGTGGGCACGGTGGCCTTGTAGCGATCGGCGCGGATGCCGATCGTGACCATCTTCGAGAAGTCGATGCCGTCGAGGGCCTCGACGAAGCCCCACACGAAGTGGCGGCGGGTCTGCTCGCCGTCGGTGACGATGTCGATGCCCGCCTGCTCCTGCTCGCGCAGGGCCAGGAGCACCGCGTCGCGCTTGCCCTCCTCGAGCGCGCGGCCCTCGAGCCGCCAGGGCGCCCACAGCGTGCCGGGCGGGGCCAGCCACTCGGGCTTCGGGAGACTGCCGGCGATGGTGGTGTCCAGCATTCGTGGGCGGCATGGTACCATGCCCGGCATGACCGGACGGTATGGCCTCCTGCTCATCCTCGCGGTATCGCTTCTTCCGATCGGCTGCAGCTCCGAGCGGGATCGCCAGTGGTACAAGCCCGGCGTCAACTACACGGTCACCGAGTTCACGCGCGATCGCGACGAGTGCACCCCCAAGAAGGGCGAGCTGGACGAGCAGTGCATGAAGCAGCGCGGCTGGGTGCCCCTCACCAGCGATCGCGAGCCGTCGGCCCCGGCGAAGCCCGCTCAGACCCCGCGTGGCCCCCGCTACTAGCCTCCGCGCCGTCATCTTCGACTTCGGCGGCGTCCTGTGGGACATGCGCTGGGACGTCGCGCGGGAGCTGGACCGCGCTCACGGCCTGCCGAAGTCCTCGGTGTTCGAGACGCTCTACCGCAGCCCGGCCTGGACCGACATCGAGTGCGGTGTCGGCGATCCGGACGAGTGGGCCGCGGGTGCCCATCGCGAGCTCGAGCGCCGCGCTGGCCGCGCGCTGCCGCGCCTGCACGAGGAGTGGCGGCGGGCGCAGGTGGCCATCGACGCGAATATCGCGCTGGTGCGGGCGCTGCGGCCGCCGTACCGCTGCTCGGTCCTGAGCAACGCGGATCTCTCGCTGCGGGATCGGCTGAAGGGCGAGCTCGGCCTGGACTCCTGCTTCGACGACATCGTGGTCTCCGCGGAGGTCGGCATGGCGAAGCCCCGGCCCGAGATCTTCCGCCTCGCCGCCGATCGCCTGGGCCTGCCGCCCGAGGTGTGCGTGTTCGTGGACGACTGGGACCAGAACGTGAACGCGGCGCGCGCGGTCGGCATGCAGGCGGTGCTCCACCGCGTGGACCGCGGCCACGACCTCCGCGCCCAGCTGGCCGCGCTGGGCGTGGCGCCGGGCGCCTGAGCGCGATGGCACGCACCGCGCTCTTCCTGAACCCGGGCGCCGAGCTGGCGCCCGCGATCGCCCTGGCCCGCCGCGCCGACGCGCTGGGCTACGAGAGCCTCTGGGTCACCCACGGCATCGGCCGCGACGCGCTGCTGACCCTCTCCGCCTTCGCCCACGTGGCCCCGCACGCGGGCCTCGGTACCGGCGTGATCCCGATCTATCCGCGGCACCCGGTGCTGCTCGCCCAGGAGGCCCTCACGCTCTCCGACACGAGCGGCGGGCGCCTGCGCCTGGGCATCGGGGTGAGCCACAAGCCGGTGATGGAGGGCGCGATGGGCCTCGACATGGGGCGGCCGCTCGAGGTCATCCGCGAGTACGTGACGGTGCTGCGCGGCGCGCTGACCGGCAAGGTGCGGCACGAGGGCCCGCGCTACCGCGTCAACTGGCAGAGCGGGCTTCCGAAGATCCCGGCCGCGCCGCCGATCCTGCTGGCCGGGCTCGCCCCGCCGATGCTCGAGCTGGCCGGCGAGATCGCCGACGGCGTCGTGCTCTGGCTGGCCGCGCCCGCCTACGTGCGCGACCACGCGGTCCCCGCGATTCGCCGCGGCCGCGCCCGGGCGGGCAAGCCGCTCGACGGCTTCGAGATCGTGGCCGCGGTGCCCGCCGCGCTCACCGCGGACCGGACCGCGGCCGCCGCGCTCTTCCGCACCGAGCTGCAGCGCTACCTGATGCTGCCGTTCTATCGCAAGATGCTGGAGCAGAGCGGCTTCACCGGCGACGTGCAGACCTTCGACCGCGCCCCGGGGCCGGATGCGGTCTCGGACCGGCTCGTAGCCGCGCTGGGCGGTCTCGGCGACTTCCGCACCGTGTCGGCCTTCGTGAGCGAGTACCGCGACGCCGGGGTGACGCTGCCCGCGGTGCGCCCGATCGGGTTCCCCGACGCCCCGCACTACCAGCCGACGGTGGAGGCGGCGGTGGCGGCGTAGCGGCATGCTCTACATGGTCATCGAGTACTTCAACGCGGGCGCGGCGCCCGAGATCTACCGGCGGGCCCGCGAGCGCGGCCGCCAGCTCCCGGCCGGACTCGAGTACGTGGATAGCTGGGTGGACCTCGACTACTTCCGCTGCTTCCAGCTCATGCGCACCGACGACCGGTCGCTCTTCGACGTCTGGATGAAGGCGTGGAGCGACGTGGCGCACTTCGAGATCATTCCGGTGCGCACCTCGGCCGAAGCGGCCCAGCACATCGCCGCGCGGTCCTGATGCGGGCGCGCGGGCTCGTTCGCGCGGTGGCGCTCGCGGTCCTGGTGGGCGCCGTCGGCGCGGCGTCGGCGCAGGTGCCGCCGTCCGCGGACGAGAAGGCCGGCTACGCGGGGCTCTTCGCCGCCGCGGCGCAGGGCGACACGGCCCGCATCAAGGCGCTGGTCGCGGGCGGGCAGAAGCCCGACGGGCGCGACGGCCACGGGCGCACGCCGCTGCACGTGGCCGCCTACGGCGGCCACCACGAGGCGATGCGGGCGCTGGTGGCCGCGGGCGCGGACCCGAACGCGCTCGAGCGCGACCGGTACGACATCGTGACGATCGCGGCGGTGGGCAACGACGTGCCGACCCTGCGCGCGGCACTCGGCCTGGGCGCGAGCGCCCGCAGCGTCACCAGCCGCTACGACGGCACCGCGCTGATCGCGGCCGCGCACCTGGGCCACGCGGAGGTGGTGCGCACGCTGATCCGCGCGGGTGCCCCGCTCGACCACGTCAACAACCTCGGGTGGACCGCGCTGATCGAATCCATCGTGCTGGGCGACGGTGGCCCGCGCCACACCGACACCCTGACCGCCCTGGTGGACGCGGGCGCGAACGTGAACCTGCCGGATCGCAACGGCCGGACCCCGCTCACCCTGGCCCAGGGCCGCGGCTACGACGCGATGGTGGCGCGCCTGCGCCAGGCGGGGGCGCGCTAGGAGGCTCGGGAAGAGAGGGCCGTCGGGGAAATTCCGGCCCGTGCCAGACTGGAAGAGCGCCATGAATCGGGCTCTCCTCAGACACGTCGCCCTCCCCGCGGTGGCCCCGGCCGCGATCGTCGGGCTCTACTTCACGCCGGTGCTGCTGTTCGGGTGCGTGAACCGCGGGCTGCTGGCCCTGGCGGTCGTGCTCCTCTCGGCGGTGGCGGCGTTCATCACGGTGGCGATCGGCTTCCGGGAGCAGGCGAGAGGCCGCGCATCGGCCTGGTGGCTGATCACCACCGTGATCCTGACGACCCCGCTCGTCCTGGTCCTGGGCCCGCTCGGCTAGGGCTTGCCCGCGAGCGCCCGCTTGAGCTGATCCAGGTGGTTGTCGTCGTGCCAGGCGATCAGGCCCACGAAGTCCTTGATGGTCATGCGCCCGCGGGTGGGGTGCACGCCGCCCCGGTCCAGGTGCTCGGGCCGGAGCCCGCGCAGGAACTTCAGGGTCTCGTCGCGCCGGATCCGGAAGGCCTGCAGCGCCTCCCCCGCGTCGTTGCGCTGATACTGGCGCTCGGTCGCCCAGCGGTCGGGATCGCCGGGCAGGAACCGCGGCTCGTCCATCTCGAGGATGGTCTGGAAGCGGATCATGAAGGACTCCTCGGTGTCGCGCACGTGGCACAGCGACTCCTTGGCCGACCAGCTCTTCTCGTCCGGGCGCTTGCTGAGCGCCGCGTCCGGGACGCCCTTGATGGCGGCCGCGTAGTCTTCCGCCGCGCGCTCCATGCGCGCCATCTGCTCCTCGAGACTCGCCATGAGAATTCCCCCGTCGGTGACCAGTTGATGGAACAGGTGCGACTCCCGCGCGTAGAAGCCCTGGGTGTGGAAGGAGTCGCCCAGCCGCAACAGAGTATAGTCCACGTGGTGGCCGACCTCGTGGAGTAGCGTGCGGAGGAAGGTGCGGAACGCCACCACGCGCTGCTGCCGCGCGGTGCGCATCCAGAGGGTGATCAGCGGTGGCTCCGAGCCGCGGCCGGGTGATTCGTAGAGGCCGTGCAGCTCGCCCCACTTCGCGTGGGGCCGCGCCGCCAGCACCGTCACGCGCACCGGCGGCGCCCCCAGGGCGCGGGCCAGGCCGGCGACCAGCCGCTGCGCGGCCGCCTCGGTGGTGGCGCGATCGCCGCCCTCGAGCGCGCGGGCCAGCGCGGTGACCAGCGGCTGCAGCCGCGCCGGCGAGGGCAGGGGCACCGTGACGATGCCGTCGCTCTCGAGATAGATCGCCTGCTGCCGCCGCGTGAGCCGCTGGAAATAGGCGAAGGGCATCCGGCTCTGGATGCTACCGCCCGTGTATCGCCGTGTCCACGTTTTGCGCGCTCGGGCCCGCCGGATAGCCTGGCCTCATGGCGCATCCCGAGGTTCCGCCCCCGCCGCGGCTGCTGGATCGCGTGCGCGCGGCGCTGCGCACCCGCCGCTGCAGCCTCCGCACCGAGAAGGCCTACGTCGGCTGGATCCGGCGCTACATCCTGTTCCATGGCAAACGCCACCCGTCCGAGATGGGCGCCGCCGAGATCACGCGCTTCCTGAGCGACCTGGCCATCCAGCGTAACGTGGCCGCGCCCACCCAGAACCAGGCCCTGAGCGCGCTGCTCTTTCTGTATCGCGAGGTGCTGGACCAGGAGCCGCCCTGGCTCGACGAGATCGTGCGGGCCAAAAGCCGCGAGCGGATCCCGGGGGTGCTCACCCGCGAGGAGGTGCAGGCGATCCTCGACGCCCTCGACGGGCCGACTCGCCTAGCGGCTCTGCTTCTGTACGGCGCCGGCCTGCGCTTGCTCGAAGCTCTGCACCTGCGCGTGAAGGACGTGGACTTCGCGCGCAACCAGATCATGGTGCGCGCCGGCAAGGGCGACAAGGACCGCGTGACGATGCTGCCCGCGGCCGCGAGCCGCGACCTCGCCAAGCACCTCGAGACCATCCGCGACCAGCACGACGCCGACCTCCGCGCCGGCGCGGGCTGGGTGGAGCTGCCCTGGGCCCTCGCCCGCAAGTACCCCCGCGCCGGCCGCGAATGGATCTGGCAGTGGATCTTCCCCGCCACCCGTACCTACCTCCACCGCGAGACCAACCAGCGCCGCCGCCACCACCTGCACGAAACCGTGCTGCAGCGGGCGGTGAAGGAGGCGGTAGGCAGGTCGGGGATCCCCAAGCGGGCCACCTGCCATACCTTCCGCCACTCCTTCGCCACCCACCTGCTGAAGGACGGCGCCGACATCCGCACCGTCCAGGAGTTGCTGGGTCACCGAGACGTGACCACCACCATGATCTACACCCACGTGCTGAACCGCGGTCCCGCCGGCGTCCTGAGCCCTGCGGACCGCCTCCGGCCCCCTGACCCCCGCCAGCTGCAACCCCCTCCCGAAGTATCCCGGTCTGTGTAACACTACCGCCGCACCCCGGGACCATGCGCAACCACGCGCCCCGAAGGCCGCTCCAGCCACAACCCCCCGGCCGCCCCGGGGGGAATATCCTCACCAACCCGAAACGTGGCCGAACTATCCAGACCCGGATACTTCTAGTTCGGCACCGTCGCGGATGACTTACTTTACGACGTGGAGACGCGTAGCGTCCTTTCTTACAGAAGCGATCCGCCGACCCGGGGTAAACCGCGCCGAGTCCGATTGCGCCGGGTGGGCCCTTCATCATGGAGACAACGCTTATGACGATCCTTGTCATCCACGGTTCTGGAATGAACATGCGCGGCAAGGTCCAGACGGACGTCTTCGGCACGCTCACACTGCCGGAGTATGACGCGGCGATTCGCGCCTATGCGGCGACGCTGGGAATGCGGGTCGAGATCTTCCACTCGAACGTCGAAGGTGAAGTCATCAACCGA
>DATFGS010000320.1:0-8330 GCA_035249225.1 Candidatus Methylomirabilota bacterium
CACGTCCTCGATGTACTCGTAGGTCGTGTAGCGGCGATTGCACTTGAGGCAGGCGCGGCGCCGGCGGATGAACTCCCCGTCCCGGCCCACCCGCGAGTCCACCACCCGGTCCTCGGTGTGGCCGCAGAACGGGCACTTCACGTGAGGCGCTCCGGGTAGAGCGGGAACTGCGAGGTCAGATCCTGGACCTGGCCGCGCACCGTCGCCTCCACCCCGGCGTCTCCCGGACGGGAGAGCACGCGGTCGATCAGCTCCGCGATCCGGGCCATCTCGGGCTCCTTCATGCCGCGGGTGGTCACCGCGGGCGTGCCGATGCGGATGCCGCTCGTGATCATCGGCCCCTTGGTGTCGAAGGGGATGCCGTTCTTGTTGACGGTGATCCAGGCGCGATCGAGCGCCTCCTGCGCGTCCTTGCCGGTGACGCTGCGGGAGGTGAGGTCCACCAGGAGCAGGTGCGTGTCGGTCCCGCCCGAGACCAGGCGGAAGCCGCGCGCGAGCATCGCCTCCGCGAACGCCTTGGCGTTCTTCACGATCTGCGCCTGGTACGCGCGCCACTCCTGGGTCTGCGCCTCGCGGAACGCCACCGCCTTGGCCGCGATCACGTGCATCAGGGGCCCGCCCTGGATGCCGGGCAGCACGGTGCGGTCGAGGTCCTTCGCGTACTGGCTGCGGCACATCACCATGCCGCCCCGGGGGCCGCGCAGGGTCTTGTGGGTGGTGGTGGTGACGAAGTCGGCGAACGGCACCGGCGAGGGATGGAGCCCCGCCGCCACGAGCCCCGCCGGATGGGCGATGTCCGCCATCAGCCGGGCGTCGACCTCGTCCGCGATCTCGCGGAACGGCTTGAACTCGATCGCGCGCGGGAACGCGGAGCCGCCCGCGATGATGAGCTTCGGGCGGTGCTTGCGGGCCAGGTCGCGCACCTGGTCCAGGTCGATGCGCTCGGTGTCCTTGGTGACGCCGTAGGGGACGATGGTGTAGAAGCGGCCCGAGAAGTTCATCGGGCTGCCCGCGGTGAGATGCCCGCCGTGCGCCAGGTTCGGGCCCAGCACGGTGTCCCCCGGCTTGAGCAGGGCGAAGTAGACCGCCATGTTGGCCTGGGAGCCCGAGTGCGGCTGCACGTTCACGTGCTCCGCCCCGAAGAGCTCCTTGGCCCGGGAGATCGCCAGGTCCTCGGCGATGTCCACGATCTCGCAGCCGCCGTAGTAGCGCTTGCCCGGATAGCCCTCGGCGTACTTGTTCGTCATCACCGAGCCCACCGCCTCCAGCACCGCCTCGGAGACGAAGTTCTCGGACGCGATCAGCTCGAGGTTGCGGGACTGGCGCTCGGTCTCGGCCCGGATCGCCTTGGCGATCTCGGGGTCGACCTGCTCGAGGCGGCTCACGGCCGGCCCTCCGGATGCCGGCGCTCGATGTCGGCGATCTTCTCCACCCGGCGCGCGTGACGGCCGCCCGCGAAGTTGGTCTCGAGCCAGGCCTGGAGGATGTCCGCGGCCATGTCCCCGCCCATGAGCCGGCCAGCCAGCACCAGCACGTTGGCGTCGTTGTGCTCCCGGCTCATCCGCGCGGTGTAGAGGTCCCCGCACAGGGCCGCGCGGACGCCGGGCACCTTGTTGGCCGCCATGGCCATGCCGATGCCGGTGCCGCACACCAGGAGGCCGCGCTCCACCTTCCGGTCGGCCACGGATTCGGCGACCAGGGCCGCGTAGTCGGGGTAATCGACCGACTCGGTGGAGTGGGTGCCGAGGTCGAGGACGTGGAAGCCGTGATTTATGAGCCAGCCCTTGAGGGCTTCCTTTAGCTCATACCCGGCGTGGTCGGCTCCGAGGGCTATGGTGGAAACCACGCGCCAACCTTACGCTCCGTCGGGGTTGAGTGTCAAGACGACGCTACCGGTGGGGCTTTCCCGCCAGCTCTGACCCGCGACAGCAGCGCCAGCCCGACGACGAAGAACGAGCCGATGGCCAGGATCCCGGCCCGCTGGTTGCCGCCCGCGGCGTGGGAGATGCCGCCGAAGACGAGCGGCCCCATGACCGCCGCGCTCTTTCCGCAGAGCGAGTAGAAGCCGAACAGCTCGGCCTGCATGCCCGGGGGCGCCAGGCGCGCCAGGAACGCCCGGCTCGCCGCCTGCACCGCCCCGAGGCCGGTGCCCGCCACCACCGCGAGCGCCCAGAACTGGCCCTGGGTCTCGACGAAGTAGGCGGCGACCACGATGGCCGCCCACTGGCAGAGCGTGACCATCACCACCCGGCGCGGCCCCAGGACGTCGGTCGGCCGAGCCCAGGCCAGCGCGCCCACGAGGGCCGAGATCTGCACCACGATGTAGAGCACGATGAGCCGCTCCATCGGGAAGCCGAGCGTCTGGGCCGCGAAGATCCCCGAGAAGGCGATGACCGTGTTCACGCCGTCCTCGTAGATGAAGTAGGCGCCCAGGAAGCGGCGCAGGTCCGGCAGGGCCAGGATCCGGCGCGCGGTGGCCACCACCTGCGCGGCGCCCTCGCGCGCCGCCCGCAGCACCGGCACCCGTCCGCCCGGCGCGGCCGGGAGCATGAAGAAGGCGGGGAGCGAGAAGACCCCGTAGAGCGCCGCCGCCGAGCAGAAGGCGCCCTCGTAGTTGCGGGCGCGCACGAAGGGCAGCGCGGCCAGCAGGGCCGCGATCGAGCCGGCGTAGCCGACCGCGAAGCCCCAGCCCGACACGCGGCCCTGATGGCTCGGGGGGGCGAGGTCGGGCAGATACGCGTTGTAGTAGACGAGCGCGCTCTCGTAGGCGAAGTTGCCGATCACTCCGAGCACGAACCCCCACACCACCATGCCGGGCTCCACGGTGGCCATGAGCGCGGTGGCGGCCACCGCCACCGCGGTGAAGCCGATGAAGAGCGGCCGGCGGATGCCCGCGCGATCGGCCACGCCGCCCAGGAACGGCGACGTCAGCGCCACCATCCCCATGGAGACCGAGACCACCCGCCCCCACCAGAGATCGCCCGCTCCGCCGTCGTTGCCGACGACCGCGAGGGCGTAGTACGCGGCATAGATCGTGGCGAAGATCACCGCCGCGAACGCGGAATTGGCGAAGTCGTAGAGCGTCCACGCCACGATCGCGCGCACGTTCATGCGCGGGGCTCCTCGCGGCCGGCGAGCACCGGCTCGGGCACGCGCGCGACCGCCCGATCCATCTCGTCCAGGATGGCCCGCCGCCGCTCACCCAGGTGTCGCCCGAGATCGCGGTCCACCAGGAGGCGGAGCAGCGCGCGGCTCTCGCGGTAGAGGCGACGCAGCCGGTCGCCCCACGCGAGCGCGAAGAAGCCGCCGGGGATCAGGAGGACGGCGAAGAGGGCGAGCGGCCAGCCTCCGGCCCAGCGCCAGAGCAGCCAGCCCTCGGCGATCCAGGCGAGCGGATAGAAGACGATGCCCGCCACCAGCTTGTAGGTCGCCTCCACGTCCGGCTCGGGCCGCAGGAGGCGCGCGGCCACCCACGTGAGCCAGTACGGCACCGCGTGGCTGGCGAGGCCCCAGAGCGCGAGCGGCAGGCCGCCCAGCAGGATCGCGAGCTGCCGGACCGCGTAGGGCAGCACCACGCGCGCCCCGGGCGGCTGGAGCCCGACCGCGGTGCCGAGCGCGGCGTCCTCCACGTCCTTGACGTAGCGCTCCACCAGTCCCCGGAGGATCGCGAGCCCGGCCGGGTCGCGGTCGATGAGATAGCGATAGGCGCGCGTGGCCCGGCGGCGCCAGTCGGCGCTCGCGGCCGCGTCCCGTGGCGCGCCCCCGTCGCGCTCCTCGCGCCAGAGCCTTTCCGCGTGCTCGACCAGTCGCAGGGTCTCGCGATCGTCCACCTCCGCGATCAGGGCGCGCATCGCCTCGCCGAGCCGGGCGGTGAGGCGGCGCGCCGCCTCCTCGGGCTCCGTCCGCGCGAGCGCCACCTGCTCCGCGGTCTCCACCGGCTCGCCCACCGCGATCAGGGCCCAGCCGGTGCGGAAGGTGCCCGGCTCGTGGAACATGAGGCCGACCGGCAGCAGCGTCACCGGCCCGACCGCGTCCGCCTCCGCGGCCAGCAGCATGCGCGCGGCGCCGGTGCGGAGCGGCATCAGGGTGGGCTCGGGCTGGCTCACGCCCTCGGGGAAGATCAGGATCGCGTCCCCGCGGCGCAGCGTGGCGGTGGAGGCGGCGAACAGGTGATCGTTGCGCGCCGGATCGGTACCGCCGTCCTGGCGGCGGTGCACCGGGAGGGCCCCGACCAGGCGCAGGAACGGCCCGATCAGCGGATTGGAGAAGAGCGGCGCCTTGGCCACCGAGACGAGGCGGCGCGGCAGCGCCGAGAGGAGCAGCACGCCGTCGACGAGCGCGTTGTGATGGTTGGCGGCCACGATGAGCGGACCCGCGCGCGGGATGCGCTCGGCGCCGACCACGTCCACCCGGTGATAGAAGACGGCGGCCAGGAGCCGGGCCAGCGCCCGGACCGCGCGGTACGCCCAGGAGCGGCCGCCCCCGCTCAGAGCGTCACGCGCTGGCCGTCCTGGGCGACGGCCGCGTTCCAGCCGAGGCGGCTCACGATCGCGTCCCGCAGCGCGTCCGCCGCGTCCGCCTCGCCGTGGACGATGTAGGTCACGCCGGGCGGCCGCCTGAACCCGCCGAGCCAGCGCAGGATCTCCTCGCGGTCGGCGTGGGCGGAGTAGGCGTCGCTGATCATGATGGTGGCGTTCACCGGGATCGTCATCCCGAGCATCCGGATCTCGCGCGCGCCGTCCTTCAGCAGCCGGCCTCGTGTGCCCGCCGCCTGGTAGCCGACGAAGAGCACGGTGGTCTTCGGGTCGGGCAGCAGGCGCTTGAGGTGGTGGAGAATGCGGCCGCCGGTGGCCATGCCGCTGCCCGCCACGATGATGCCCGGGCCCGGGACGTCGTTCAGCCGCTTCGACTCGTCCACCGTTTGCGAGAGGTGGAAGCGGCGCGGGGCGAACGGGCGCGCGCCATCGCTCTCGGCCCGCCGCAGCTCCGGATCGTGCTCCTCGGGGTGCGCGGCATAGATCACGGTCGCCTGGATCGCCATCGGGCTATCCAGGTAGACGGGCAGGCTCGGGATCCGGCCGTCCGCCTCCAGCCGTCGGAGATCGTAGAGGATCTCCTGCGAGCGTCCCACCGCGAAGGCGGGAATCAGCAGCCAGCCCTTCTGGTCCGCCGCACGCCGCACCGCCGCGGTCAGCCGGTCGGTCGGGTCGTCGGCGGGATGTACCCGGTTGCCGTACGTGGACTCGACCAGCAGCACGTCGGCCTCCGCCACCGGCTCGGGATCCACCATGATCGGGACCCCGTAGCGGCCGAGATCGCCGGAGAAGACGAGGCGGCGGCCGCCGATCTCGCAGGCGACGAGCCCCGCGCCCAGGATGTGCCCGGACGGGGTGAACCCGCCCACGACCCCGCGGGCGGCGGTGAACGGGCGGCCGAAGTCCACGCGCTTCACCAGGGCGAGCGCGCGCTCGGCGTCCCCGGTCGTGTACAGCGGCAGCGCCGGGTCGTGCTGGCTGGTGTGGTGCCGGTTGGCGAACTCGGCTTCCTCTTCCTGGAGGTGGGCCGCGTCCGGCAGCATGACCTTCAGAAGGTCGTGCGTGCCCGGCGTGCAGTAGATCGGTCCCGTGAATCCGTCGCGGCACAGCCGCGGCAGGTAGCCCGAATGATCGATGTGGGCGTGGCTCAGGATCACCGCGCGGAGCGTGCGCGGATCCACCGGGGGTGCAGCCCAGTTCCGCCGGCGCAGCTCCTTGAGGCCCTGGAAGAGGCCGCAGTCGAGCAGCACGCGGCTGTCGCCGTTCTCGAGCAGGTGCTTGGAGCCGGTGACGGTGCCTCCGGCGCCCCCGAGGAAGGTCAGGCTGGTCGTCACTCGGGGACGGGCTCCGTGAGAGGGCGGCGGGCCGCGCTGCGCGCCGGGTACGGACCGGCGCCGGCGGGGAACTCGAACAGCTCCTGCTCGGCCGCCTCCACCCCCTGGGTGACGAGGCGCTCCAGGTCGAGCCGCGCCTCCAGCGCCGCGATCGCGTCGGTCTCGATCCGGGTGGCCGGATGCCGCGGCGTGAACAGCGTGCAGCAATCCGCGTCCGGCTCGATGGAGATCTCGTAGGTCCCCAGCGCGTGCGCCTGCGCGGTGATCTCGAGCTTGTCCATGCCGATGAGCGGCCGGAGGATCGGCATCCCGGCGACCTCGTCGATGCGGGTCAGGTTGTGAAGCGTCTGCGAGGCCACCTGCCCCAGGCTCTCCCCGGTCACGAGGGCCAGGGCGCCCGCGTGGCGGGCCAGGCGCTCCGCGATGCGCACCATCAGGCGCCGGTAGGCCACGACGCGGAAGGGCGGCGGCACCGCCAGCACGACCTCCCGCTGGATCTCCCCGAAGGGCACGATGAACAGGCGCGAGTGGTACTGCCACTGGGTCAGGCGCGCCACCAGCTCGCGGGCCTTGCCGCGCGAGAGGTCCGGCAGGTAGGGCGCGCTGTGGAAGTGCACGAAGACCACGCGGCAGCCCCGGCGCATGAGCCGCCACGCGGCCACCGGAGAGTCGATGCCGCCCGAGAGCAGCGCGGCCACCGTGCCGCCGGTGCCCACCGGCAGCCCGCCCGCGCCGGGCAGCGGATCGCAGTAGACGAACGCCTCGTCGGGCAGCACCTCCACCCGCACGTTCAGCTCCGGGTGCTCGAGGCTCACGCGAACGCCGGGCCGGAGCGCGAGCACGTGGGCGCCCAGGTCGCGGTTGAGCTCCACCGAGGTCATCGGGAACGTCTTGAACGCGCGGCGCGCGGTGATCCGGAAGGAGCCGAAGGCACGGCCCGCGATCGCCTGCTCCACCGCGGCCCGCAGAGCGTCGCGGGACACCCCGGTACGGATCGCGAGGGCGAAGTTGGCCACGCCCGCGACGCGTGCCAGCCGCTCGGGCAGGCGCTGCGGGTCCGGGTGGCGCGAGAGGTCGAGCATGACGCGCCCGGAGAGCTGGACCAGGTCCACCGGCCCGAGATCCTCGATCGCGCGCAGCAGGTTCTGGTGGAGCTGGCGGAGGAAGAGCGGCCGGTTGCCCCGCTTGAGGCTGATCTCGTGATAGTGGACGATCGCGGCCGGCGCGCTGCCGATCATCACTCGCTCCCGGCGGCGCGCCGGTGCTTCGGCCGGCGACGGTAGACCGTCTTCGGGATCTCCACCTTCGGGGGCTTGGCGGGCATCGGCTTGCGGACCTTCTGGTGGATCGGCTTCGGGCGCTTCACCGGGACAGTATATCCCGGCGGTCTCGCTCAGTAGATCGCGCCTGGGAAGGTGTTGATGCCCGCTTTCCGGCCGGCCGCCTTGTACATCTTCACCCCGCCCACCGCCCCGCCGGCCCAGAGGCCGTCGCCCACGCCGTCGTGGATGGCCCAGCTCCGGCCCCGCACGGTCCGGGCGGCGGCCGGGTCGCGGAAGTCGGACGAGCCGTCGAGCGCCTTCAGCAGCGGGCCGCCCTCGCAGAAGCCGGCGTGGATGGACTCCATCACGTCGCGGCCCACCAGGTAGCCGCAGCCGCGGCGCTCGTAGAGGATCGCGGAGTGATAGAAGAGCGGCTCGATGAGGTAGATCTCCTTGCCGATGAGGGCGCAGAAGCCCTCCATCGCGTCGAGCACGCGGGAGAGCAGGCGCAGGCCCTGCCGCACCTGGCCGGGCGCGAGACCGCCCCACATCGCGCGCCGCTCCTCCTCGACGTTGCGGCAGGTGGTGCCGAAGAGCGTGTCGCGGCCGTCCGGATCGCGGTCGATCGCGTAGCGGGCGCCCGCGGGGTCGGTGATCTGCACGAAGGCCAGCTCCGGCACCGAGAGGGGCGACATCTCCACGTCCACCAGCAGCGCGGGGTCGCGGTCCTCGGGGCTCGAGCGCACCTCCACGCGCGCCCACGGCTGGTCGGCGGGCGCGGTCACGCGAACCAGGCGCGCGCCCGCCTTGTCGCAGAAGGTCTGCGGATCGATGCCGAAGCGATCGAGCAGCTCCTCGGGCACGAGCCGCGCGTACAGCGCCTCCACGACCTCGCGCGGCAGCGCATTGATCTCCTGGATCGACCCGAGCCCCAGCCCTTCCACGCGGGCGTCCACCGGCTACCCCACCTCCTGGGTCGCGCGCGGGATGCCGCGCGAGGCGGTCGCACCCCGGGCGGGGGCGGGCGCGGGCGGGCACCCCTGAGGGCGAGCCGTAGCGCCGCGCGAAGCGCAGTGGCGGAGCGAGCAAGCCGCCATGCGTCGACAGCCCTCGCGCCGCCCCCTTGGGGGATGGGGGGTCGCAGCTCGCTCCGCCCGAGCGAGCCGCGGCGTCGAGGCGAGCCCTCGGGGTGCCCGCCC
>DATFGS010000321.1:0-1265 GCA_035249225.1 Candidatus Methylomirabilota bacterium
ATCTTCGCCCGGGCCCCACGCCACCGACACCGCCGAGATCGGGCGCACCGGCCTGCGCGTCTCGCGGCTGGGGCTGGGCGGCGTGGCGCTCTCCGGCGCGCCGCCCGCCACCGACCCGCAGCGCCCCACGCCGGAAGACGAGGGCGTGGCGCTGATCCGGCGGAGCCTCGCTCTCGGGCTCACCTACCTCGACACCGCGCCGATGTACGGGGTCGGCCAGAGCGAGGCGCGCTACGGTCGGGCGCTGCGCGGAGTGCCACGGGAGAGCTTCGTGCTGTCGACCAAGGTGGGGCGCGTGCTGCGGCCGGGCGCGCCCGGCCGGCCACCGACCTGGGCCTTCGATTTCAGCGCGGCCGGGGTGCGCGCCTCGTTCGAGTCCTCACTCGAGCGCCTGGGGCTCGAGCGCGTGGACATCCTCTTCGTTCACGATCCGGACGACCACCACGCCCAGGCCGTGGCGGAGGCGTTCCCCGTTTTGATGGAGCTGCGCGCGCAGGGGCGGGTGAAGGCCATCGGCGCCGGCATGAACCAGTGGCAGATGGAGCTGGACTTCGCGCGGCGCGGCTTCTGCGACTGCTTCCTGCTCGCCGGGCGCTACACGCTGCTCGACCAGAGCGCGCTGGCGGAGTTCCTGCCCTACTGCCTGGAGCACGGGATCGCGGTGGTGGCGGGCGGCCCCTACAACAGCGGGATCCTCGCGGTGGGCCCACGCGAGGGCGCGACGTACAACTACCGCCCGGCCGACCCGGCGATGATGGACAGGGCCCGGCGCATCGCCGCGGTGTGCGCGCGCCACGAGGTGGACCTGCGCGCGGCCGCGCTCCAGTTCGTGCTCGCCCATCCGGCCATCGTCTCGGTCATCCCCGGCGCGCGCTCGATCGCCGAGGTCGAGGAGAACGTGGCCCTGCTCGAGCGTCCCATCCCGGCCGGGCTGTGGGCCGATCTCAAGGACGCGGGGCTCCTCAATCCCGCCGCGCCCACGCCCGGCTCCAGGCCCTAGCCCCTCTTGCCCGCCGTGCCATGCTGGACTTAGGAGGAGAGCGATGAGGATGCGACAGCTGGCGTTCGGCTTGATCGCGATGACGGCGGCCGCGTGTGCTCCCACGCTGCCGCCCAACCGCGTCGCGGTGAGCGACTTCCAGAGCCTGGCCGGGACGTACACCGGAACCATGAACGAAGCGAGCGAGCTCAACCGCTCGGTCCGGCTCGTGCTGGCGCCCAACGGATCGTTCGAGCTCTCCGTCGGCGACCCCAAGGGCTTCCGG
>DATFGS010000322.1:0-3544 GCA_035249225.1 Candidatus Methylomirabilota bacterium
GCCTCGACGTTCTTGGGGTCGAGCGCCAGGGCCTCCTTCAGCGACGCCAGGGCCTCGTCGTACTTGCGGGCGTCGTAGGCCAGGATGGCCTGCGTCACGAACACGTCGGCTTCGGACTGCTGGGCCTCCGCCGGCGTCGCCACTCCCGCCAGCAGGCAGGCGTTCGCGAGGCAGAGGTCGAGGACCAGCATCACCGCCAGCACAGCGCGGCGCCTCTTCGTCGAGCGATGTCGTATGGTGGACATGATCAGACCGTCACGTGAGCCGCTAATGTACCGAGAAGGGGCCCGAATAGTCCAACTTTCCGGGCGCTCCCCAAAAACCTGGTTCGGGCCGCCACCGGGCCGGGTAAGGTAGCCCCGTGACGACGCTCTTGACCTGGAGGGAGGGCGACTGGGCCGGGCTGCAGGGTGCCGTCGCCGCGCGCCACCGGGCGATCATGGAAGGGCTGGCGGCCTTCCTGCGCCTCGATACGGTGAGCCAGAACCCCGAGGGTGTCCGTGCGGGTGGCGGCTGGCTCGTCGAGGCCATGAAAGCACGGGGGCTCGACGCTAGGCTCATGGAAACAGGCGGAAATCCAGCCATTTATGGCTCTCTCCCTCTTCCGGGCGCCCACCGGACGGTCCTGATCTACTGCCACTTCGATGTCAAGCCGGCCCCTCCGGCCGGATGGCTCCAGCCCTCCCCCTTCGAGCCCGTCCTGCGTCAAGGGACGGCCGAGGAGGGGGCTCCGATCCTCGGCCTGGCCGAGGTGCCCGACGACCTCCTGCCCCAGCATCGCCTCTATGCGCGAGGGGCCTCGGACGACAAGGGCCCGATCTGGGCCCATCTCACGGCGCTGGAGCTCATGCGGGCCCAGGGCCTCGCCCCCCGGGTATCGCTGAAGTTCATCTTCGACGGCGAGGAGGAGGTGGGCAGCCCCCACTTCGGGTCCTTCACCGAGCGGCACCGCGATCTCCTGGCTGCAGACCTCGCGCTGGTGATGGACGGCCCGAAGGACGCGAGCGGCCGCCCCACGGTGGCCTTCGGCGCGCGCGGCATCCTGTCGCTCGAGCTGACGCTCGAGACGGCGCGACGCGACGTGCACTCCGGCAACTTCAGCGTTCCGAACCCGGCCTGGCGCCTGGTCGGCCTGCTGGCCTCCATGGCCGCGCCCGACGGCACGCCGCTGATCGAGGGCCTCGAGGACGGCGTGGTCCCGCCGACCGCCGCCGAGCGCGAGCTCATGGGGCGCATCCCGCTGGACCGCGTCGCGATCGAGCGAGAGCTGGGCGTGCCCCTGCCTTCCGAGTACCTCGAGCGGCTCATGTTCCGCTCCACGCTCACGATCCGCGGGCTCAAGAGCGGCTTCACCGGCCGGGAGGCCCAGACCATCATCCCGAGCCAGGCCACGGTGGCGTTCGACGCCCGGCTCGTGAAGAACCAGCGGGTCGACGTGGTGTACCGGCGGATCCTCGATCACATCCGCGCCCAGGGCTTCACGGTGATCGAGTCGGCGGACGCGCCGATCCCCGACGAGGTTCGCGGCCGCGCGGTGCGGGTGGTGGAGCGGCGGGGCTACGACCCGGCCAAGACCGCCGCGGATCTGCCGATCTCGCGCCAGGTGATCGAGGCGGTGGAGCGCGCGCACGGCGGGGAGCCGGCGGTGGTGCTGCCGACTATGGGCGGCAGCGTGCCGCTCTGGGCCTTCACCGACATCCTGAAGCTACCCACGATCGTCGTACCCTACGCCAACGCCAACAATCGCCAGCACAGCCCCAACGAGCACCTGCGGCTCGACCACCTGTACCAGGGGGTGCTGACTACTGCTCGCCTGCTCCACGATCTGGGCTAGCACGCCTCGTCGCCCTTCCGACGGGCGTGGCTACGGTTTGCTCGCCTGCTCCAGGATCTGGGCTAGTCCGCCGCCTCACCCTTGAGGCGGTCCAGGAGGAAGCGGTGCAGCCGCTTCTTCATTTCGTCCGGCATCGGGGCGCGGCCGGCTCTGCCGGTCAGATCGCGCGTCTTCCGGTACGTGTTGAGATAGGCGCGGCAGGGCGCGCAATCCCTCAGATGTCGGTCGAGCTCGTCCGCGAGCTCCGGCGTGAGGGACTCCTCGAGATAGTCGCCGAGGACGTCGATGGCCTCCTTGCACGTCATGTCGGCACGGATCCTTTCTTCACCGTGAGATCGCGCGCACCGCGTGTCCGTCAGGATCACGCGCGAGGAACCCCGCGCCGAACCCGAGGAGCCGATCGGGCAGCGGCACCACCGCGGGCGAGACGAAATCGGCGCGCCCCGCGCGCAGCCGGACCGCCAGCGCGGCCGGCTCCCCGGGCACGATCGTAGTATGCCAGTGCACGAGGTCGTTGGCCGCCGCATCCACCGGAGCGAGCCGCCCGGTGCGCGGGCTCAGGTACTCCAGCAGCTCGATGCCCGGCCCCGCGTCGGCCCGCAGCGTCGTGATCCGGAGCCGGGCCCCGAAGACCTGGTTGAGCCGCTCCTGCTCCGGCCCCCAGTTCTCGCTCTCCCCGGCCACCCGCAGCCCGAGGGTGTCCCGGTAGAAGCGCAGGCTGCGCTCGGTGTCCGCGACCACGATCGCGGTGTGATCGATGCCGAGGAAGATACGATCGCTCGGCCGATGCCAGCGCGCATCGCCCTTGCCGGACGGGAACTGCAGGATCTCGAGCGGATGCCCGTCCGGGTCCCGGAAGTAGAACGCGACGATCCCGCCGGCGTTCGGATTCCAGTCAGGCAGCCGCTGCGGCCCGGTCGAGACGTGCTGGACCCTGTGTCGGCGCAACCAGAGGTACGCCTGGTCGATATCGCTGGTGATGATCGCCACGTGCTGGAACCAGGCGTCGTTCGAGCGGGAGTCGCCCGGCGCGGCGCGCCCGCGTGGCGTGAGGTACTCGGTCAGCTCGATCCGCTCGGCGCCGAGCTGCATGGTCACCACGCGCGCCCGCATCCCGAACACCCCGGTGAGCTGCTCGTAAGCCGGCCCCGCGACCTCCACGTCCGCGACCGCCTCGAAGCCGAGCACGCCCGAGTAGAAGGCCACCGACCGATCCATGTCCGACACGGTGAGCCCGAGCGCGCCCACGCTGGCGACCCGAGCCGCGGCCGGGCCACCCGATGAAGCCCCGGGCGGCGGCGCCCCGGGCGACTGGGCCAGCACCGCCGGAGCGGCCAGCACGCTCAGGGCGAGCAGCAGCCACGCCGAGGCGATCATCGCGGTCGAGCGGGTGGGCGGCGCGAGGACCTGCGCGCGGGCTCGGTCCGCGTAGCCGCAGCGGAAGATGCACCGCGCCCCCGGGTGGTGATAGAGCTTCGCGCACAGGGCTCCCCGCCCGCGGGCGCGAGCCAGGTACACGTCGGCCGCCAGGAACATGCCGATCAGGGGTGCGGTGAAGTACACCCAGAGCGCCGTGAAGGTCCCCGCGGGCACCGCCGAGGCCAGGGTCCGCGCCGGGTTCATGCTCATGCCCGACACCGGCGCCTCGACCGTGATGTAGCCGGCGACGAGCGCTCCCGCGCAGAGCCCGGTGAACGCCTGGGCGCGGCC
>DATFGS010000323.1:0-1660 GCA_035249225.1 Candidatus Methylomirabilota bacterium
CGCCGCGGCCCCGTCGCCCTTGCCGCTCTTCCCGTGGCAGGAGACACAGTTGACCTGGGCCACCTTCTTGCCCTGCTCGACGACCTTGTGGCTGGTCGCGATCGGGCTCTTCTTGCTCTTCTCCGATTCGGGCGCGGTCCACGGCGTCTGGGCCCAGGCGCTGCCCCCGAGGGCCAGCCCCACGCCCACGACAGCCACCACGACAACCGCACGACAGCCAAGTGCTCGCATCGATGGTTCTCCTCTCGGTTCGAGTTCTGACAGGTTGTCAACCCAGCATGGGCCCTGCCGGTTTCACGCAAGTATGATCCCGGTCATCGACAGACGGCGGGGCCGGTCACCGGGGCGTCTGCCCGGGCGTCTGGATATAGAACGATCCGATGGCCAGCGCGACCAGTCGGTCGCCGTCGGCCTCCACCCGGGCCTCCAGCACCGCGACCCGGGCGGTGCGGGCCACCACCCACGCCTCGGCGATGAGGCGTCCTTCGGAGACGGGAGCGAGATAGTTGATCTTGATCTCGAGGGTGGCGCACCGCTCGCCCAGCTGCAGACGGGAGGTGGCGGCGCCGCCCATGGCGTAGTCCACCAATGTGTACACGACACCCCCGTGCACGACCCCGTGCGGGTTCATGTGCCGGGGATCGACCGTGACCTCGAAGCGACACCGCCCATCCTCCATCGTGGAGCGCCTCAGGCCGAGCAGGCCGGCGAAGGGCCCCACGCCGGGATCCTCCGGCCTGGCGTTGCCCGCGGGCGCCTCCGTCACGCGCTGCCCCTCGGGACGGCCAGCACCGGCTCCCCATCACGCGCCCACCGGCCGATGGCCGCCACCAGGTTGGCGCCCACGCACGCGACGGCGAGCCACGCCAGGACGCCCGACAGCGGGACCCACGGGGCGAGCGCGAGCCATCCCGAGCCGACCAGCACCTCCGCGCTCCTCAGGATGACGCCGGTGGCCAGGCTCCAGAGCGCCACCGCTCGGAGCCGCGGCCACCGGAGCGCCCGGCCCTCGAGGACGGGGATGAGGCGGAACGCCATCGCGACCACTATCGAGGTCAGCACACCCACGGTGACCAGGTGGCGGACCGCGTCGGTGAGCAGGCGCACGTCGAGCCCCGCCCACGCGGCCGGGACCGCCGCGGCCGAACCGATCACGGCGGCGCCACCGGACAGCATCGCCACGCGGAAGATGCGTGACTCCTCGCCGCCGCGCGCCACCATCGGGAGCGCATCGCGGGGCGCCTTCAGCGCGCCCCCGAGCGCCATGAGCCCGACTGCGCCCCCCAGCACGATGACCTCGCCGAGCCGGGCCAGGGCGGCCCCGGTCGCCGCGCTCCAGTCCCCGGCCTCGCCCCAGGCGGCCACGGCGATGCCGAGCGCGAGCATTCCCGGCAGGACGCGCGCCGCCCGCGCGGGAGCCCGCCAGCGCGGGAGAAACATCGGGGCCGCCCGCAGGAGCACGCCCAGCACCCAGCCGAGGACACCGCCGAAGAGCCCCATCAGATGGACGACGCGGAGTCCCGCGACGCCCGGCAGCGGAAGCCCCGATGCGAGCCCATCCGCGCGAAGCCACGTCTCGAGCGCGCAGCCGCCGGCGAGCCAGAGGGTGCTGGCGGTGAGATGCCATCTCAGCAGGCGCAGTGGGCGCGGGTCGAGCGTG
>DATFGS010000324.1:0-3409 GCA_035249225.1 Candidatus Methylomirabilota bacterium
GCCTCGCCCGCCCCACCGCCGGTGTCGGCACCGCCGGCCGCCTCGGCGCCTCCGGCGAGCCCGCCGCCACCCGAGGCCAAGGCCCCGGCCAAGGCGGAGGGCGCCCCGAGCGAGAACGTGGCCGGCGCGGCGCGCCCGGAGGCCGAGAGCCGTCAGCGGGTGCTCGCGCCGACTACTAGCGGTGACTCGAGCCGGTCGGCGCCGTCTGCGCCGTCCTCGCCGTCGTCGTCGCGGCTGGCGGCCAAGCGCGTGCTGCCCCCCGCCGACGTGGTGGCCCGCGTGGCGGTCAAGGACCGCGACGCGGCGGAGCGCGAGCTCGCCGCGCTCGTCGCGCGCCTGGGAGGCGCCGTCACGCAGCGGCGGCGCGAGGAGGAGGCCACCGTGGTCGAGGCGGTGATCCCGCAGGCGCGCTACGCAGAATTTTCCGAGAGCCTGGCCCGTATCGGGTCCTGGCGGGTCGAGGCCGAGCGCCCGGACCTTCCCGCCCAGATCCGGGTGGTCCTCCGCCTGCAGTAGCCGGGAACTTCTCCGGGCCGCCCGGGTCTAACCGGACAGCAACAGCCATCCGGATCCCGGAGGACCACGATGAGAACGCTTCCGAAACGCCTGATCGCCTTCACCCTCGCCGGCCTGCTCGGCGCGGCCCCCGTCGCCGGCGCGGCGCCGGTCAAGATCACCGCATCCGACCAGCGCGACGTCATGATCACCGTCTACAACGGCAATCTCGGCCTCGTGAAGGACGTGCGCGAGGTCGGCCTCGCGCCCGGCCTCATCGAGACCCACTTCATGGACGTGGCGTCCCAGATCGATCCCACCTCGGTGCTGCTGCGCTCGCTGACCGACCCGAGCGGGCTCAAGATCCTGGAGCAGAACTACGAGTACGACCTGCTCTCCAGCGAGAAGCTCATGGAGAAGTACGTGGGCCGGAAGGTGCGGCTCTACCAGAGCAACGGGACCTTCCAGGAGGCCACGCTGCTGTCCACGCGGGGCCCCGTCTACGACATCGGCGGCCAGATCCACATGGGGCACTTCGGCAGCGTGGTGCTGCCCGCCCTGCCCGAGAACCTGGTGTCGAAGCCGACGCTGGCCTGGCTGCTGCGCAACACCCGTCCGGCGTCCCAGCGGGTCGAGGCCTCGTATCTCACCGCCGGCATCAGCTGGAAGTCCGACTACGTGATGCTGATCAACGCGGCCGACTCCCGGGCCGATCTCACCGGCTGGGTCACCATCAACAACCAGAGCGGGGCGACCTACCGGGACGCCGCGCTCAAGCTGGTGGCGGGCGACGTCAACCGGGCCGCGAGCCGGGACGACGCGCGGCGGGCGATGGAGATGGCGGCCAAGGCGGCGTCTCCCGCGGTGGCCGATCGGGAGTTCAAGTCCGAGGGCTTCTTCGAGTACCACCTCTACACCCTCGACGGCCGCACCACCATCAAGGAGAGCCAGACCAAGCAGCTCACGCTCCTGTCGGCGGCGGACTTCCCGGTGGAGAAGCGCTTCATCTACTACGGGGCCGCGGGCTACCACCGCACCCAGTACGGGGTGCCGATCGCGAACCAGAAGGTGGGCGTCTACCTCGACATCCGCAACACGAAGGAGAACCGCCTGGGCGTCCCCCTGCCGAAGGGCAAGGTGCGCGTGTACAAGGCGGACGCGTCGGGGAGCCAGCAGCTCATCGGCGAAGACTGGATCGACCACACCCCGAAGGACGAGCGGGTGCGGATCAAGATGGGCGAGGCCTTCGACGTGGTCGGCGAGCGCGTGCAGAAGGACTGGAAGAAGATCGGCGGCAACCTCTACGAGATCGAGTGGGAGATCACGCTTCGCAACCACAAGAAGGAGGCGGTCACCGTCGAGGTGATCGAGCCCATGCCGGGCGACTGGGAGGTCCTCCGCGCCACCCAGCCCCACGAGAAGCTCGAGGCCTTCACCGCCCGGTGGAAGATCGCGGTCCCCAAGGAAGGCGCCGCCACCCTCGGCTACCGGACCCGCGTGCGCTTCTAGCGGGACGGCTTCCGGTTGACAGGCCCTGCGGCTTGGCCGACGCTAAGCCGCAGAGGCCTTCTCCCGATGACGATACGCGCGCCGCTGATCACGCTGCTCCTGCTCGTCCTACTCCTCTGGGGCGCCAGCGTGGCCCAGGCCCAGGGCGACCAGCTCGCGCAGGGGAGGCAGGCGGTGCAGGGCATGGCCGGCTGCTACCTGGTGGACTACAGCTACGTCGAGGTCCAGGACCTCAAGCCGGGCTACGTCCGGGATCCCCGCGTGTACGACGTCAACCGGGACAAGTCGGCCAAGGAGTGGATCGTGGCCGAGACGCTGTCGGCGAGCCGCCTGCGCCTGCAGCGGATCCTGTTCCTGAGCGATCTGAGCGGAAATGTCCGGGAAGACACGATGATTCGCCACCAGTCGGAGGACTGGGAATACGAGGCCCCGTCGCTCTACGACTTCGTCGCGCCGCTGCGCTGGGAGGCGCGCGACCTCCGCGCCACCCCCGGGCTCTGGACCCGGCGCGTGACGAACCTGGACGACGGGTTGCGCTACCAGTGCGCGGCGCGGTGGACCGAGGACCGCGCCTACCCGGAGTGGGCCTGCTCGAACTACGCGCCGATCCCCGGCCGCGAGACGCGCGACATGGGCCGGTCCGACTACCAGACGCTGCAGCGCGGGACCCGCATCGTGGTGTACGGGGCGGCCCAGGGCGGGAGCTGGCTCGAGCGGCAGGACAACGTGAAGACCATCCACAACGACAGCGGCCGCGTCCCCCTGGTGCGCGAGCTGGGCAAGAACTGGTACGTGCGGCTGCCCGACGTCGAGTGCGCCGGCGCGCTGGTCTTCGCGGAGCGGCGGCGGGACTACTGGGCGCTGCTGCGCGAGACGTGGGACGCGGTCCTCGACGGCTCCGGGCCGTTCGTGGAGCGCGCGCCCGCCGGCCGCCCGCCCCGCTTCGTGAAGATGTTCGAGGTCGAGGACGACGCGATCACCCGGAACCTCTCCGACCCCGCGGTGCGCCGGGCCGTGCGCGAGCGCATCCTCGCGGTGATCGAGGAGTACCGGGCGCGCTAGCGCCCGTCCACGACCAGCAGGTAGAGGTCGAGCAGGTTGGTGTTGGTCGGGCCGGTGACCACCAGGTCGCCCAGCGCCGCGAGCGCCGGATTGGAGTCGTTCCGGGCCAGGCGCGCCCGCAGATCCTCGCCGCGCTCGCGCGCCCGCCTCGAGGTCGCGCCGTCCACCACGGCCCCCGCCGCGTCGGTGGGGCCGTCGGTGCCATCGGTCCCGGCGGCCAGGGCGGCGATACCCTCCACCCCGTCGAGCTCGATCGCCGCGGCCAGGGCCCATTCCTGGCAGCGGCCGCCGCTCCCGGCGCCGCGCACCGTTACGGTGGTCTCCCCGCCCGCGATGAGACACG
>DATFGS010000325.1:0-9062 GCA_035249225.1 Candidatus Methylomirabilota bacterium
GAGAACTTGTAGCCGCGGCGGTACTCGAACTTGTCGACCGCCTTCATCAGGCCGATGTTGCCCTCCTGGATCAGGTCCAGGAACTGCAGGCCCCGGTTCGTGTACTTCTTGGCGATCGAGATCACGAGCCGCAGGTTGGCCTCGACCATCTCCTTCTTGGCCCGCGCGGCCTTGGCCTCGCCCTGCTTGATGATCTTGACGATGTTCTTGAGCTCCTCGGCCCGCGCGTCGGCCAGCTCCTCGGCCCGCTTGATCTTCTGCTGGGCCACCCACACCAGCCGCTCCTTGATCGAGGGGTGCTTGGACGCCGCCTTCTGGTAGAGGTCGCGGTCGCCGTCGTCGCGATCGTCGTCGGCGAGCGAGGAGAGGAACGCGTCGACCGCGGTGGGGGCGGGACGCTTGCCGTCCGACCAGAGCGCGATCTCGCGCTCGGCCCGGTGGATCTTCTCGACCAGCTTCTTGAGATCGTTGCCCCAGAGATCGAGGAGGGACTGCTGGAGGTTGAGACCGCGGAGGATCGAGAGGACCTTGCTCTTCTTGGCTTCGGCCTGCCCTTCGACTCGCTTCCAGGCCGGCTCGGTCTTCCCTTTCTTCCGCCCGCCCGCCTTGGCCTTGAGGCGTCGCCACTGGTGGGTGAGGCGCTCCCGCTCGCCAAGGAGCCGGTCCACGTTGCCCAGCTCGCGGATCACCGAGCGGCGCAGCGCGGCCTCCTTCTCCTCGGTGGATTCCTCTTCCGGGAAGTCCACCACGTCCTTGATCGGGATGATGTCCTGGCGCAGCTCGTCGCGGAGCGCGCGGATCTTCTCGACGGCCAGGCTGGTGGAGAGGATCGCGGCGGTCGCCTCGTCCTTGCCTTCCTCGATGCGCTTGGCGAGCGTGATCTCGCCCTCCCGCGTGAGGAGCGCGACCTTGCCCATCTCGCGCAGGTACAGCCGGACCGGATCCTCGGTCCGGCCGACCGGCCCCGGGGTCAGATCGATGCGCCGCGGCTCGGGCTCCTCGTCATCCGGCTCGGGATCGGCGGCCTGGGCCGCCATCTCGGACGGCAGCCGCACCGCCTTGGTGGAGTCCACGAGCTCGATGTCCATCGAGCCGAACATCAGCATGATGTCATCGAGCTGATCGAGGGTGACGAGGTCGGAGGGGAGGGCGTCGTTCACCTCGTCGTAGGTGAGAAACCCCTTCTGCTTCCCCTTGGCGATGAGCTTGTCCAGCTCCTCGATCTTCGGCTCTTCCACGGTCCGCGATTCGTCCGCCATGCCTCGCCGTTCTCCTGGTGGGTTAAGGGGTTTCGGCCTGACGCTGAGGGCTCACCGGCCAGTCGCTCGGCAGCCCCGGGCGCGCCAGGGCCAGCTCCCTGACCGCCTCCGCCTCCCGTTGCAGATCACGCTGCAGCCCCCGGAGCTCGTCCTCGAGCGCGGGGAGCGCCGGATCCCCGGTGGCCTGGGCGTCGATGATCGCCCGCGTCACCTGACGGACCCGGTGTTTTCGATGCCGGATATGGTACCGCCTCTTTAGCTCCG
Organism: Candidatus Methylomirabilota bacterium; assembly: GCA_035249225.1. Lineage (GTDB taxonomy): Bacteria > Methylomirabilota > Methylomirabilia > Rokubacteriales > CSP1-6 > CAMLFJ01. The sequence goes on from DATFGS010000325.1 coordinate 1,524, forward strand.
CGACGTGACTATGTGTATCGCCCCACTTGCGGTCCTCGACCAGCAGGGCGGCCAGGAGCCCCCGCTCGCGCTCTCCCTCGAGCTCGGCCATCAGCGCCTCGGGCAGCGCGCCGGGCGTCCGGCGCAGGGCGGTCAGCACGAGGCGCAGCCCCTGATGGACCACGTCCTCATCGGTCAGCACGGGGAGGAGCTCGGCCCGGGCTTCGTCGACTTGCAAGAGGAGGGCCACCAGGTCCCGCTCGAAGGGAACCGGGGGCGGCCATGAATCCGATTCCGCCGCTCCGCGACCGGATTGCGTGAGCTGCTCGGGCCGCCGGCCCCGGGCGCGGGCGCCCTGCAGCTGCTGCGCCTCGATCCAGAGCTGGGTGGAGTCCACGCCGAGCCGGCGGGCGGCCTCCCGCGCCAGCTCCGTGGCCTCCTCGGCATTGGCCACCTTGGAGAGGATCAGGGCCACGCGGGCATGGGCATTGGCCCGGCCCCGCGCGCTGGTCAGGTCCTCATCGGCGAACGCCTTCTCGAGCACGAAGGAGAGCAGGGGACGCGCCGCGTCGAGCCGCGCGGTGAGCGCGGCGGCGCCCTCGGCGCGCAGGAGGCTGTCGGGATCGTGGCCCGGGGGCAGGAGCGCGACCCGGATCGGCAGGTGGCCCGCCTTCTCGAACCCGCCGGTGCGCGAGACGGACCAGCCGAGGTTCTGCAGATCCATCACGTCGTTCATCATCTCCTCGAGGCGCGAGGAGGCCTTCTGACCGGCCGCGTCGGCGTCGAAGAGGGCCACCACCTCGTCGGCGTAGCGGCGCAGCAGCCCGAGCTGGGCGGGCGTGAACGCGGTGCCGAGCGCGGCGACCGTCTCGCCGAAGCCGTGCTGGTGGGCCATGAGGCAGTCGAGGTAGCCCTCGACGATGATCGCGCGGCTGCGCTCCCGCATCGCGATCCGCGCCACGTCGAGGGCGTAGAGCATCTGGCCTTTCACGTAGAGCGGGGTCTCGGGCGAGTTGAGGTACTTGGGCTCCTCGCCCGAGAGCGCGCGGCCGCCGAAGGCCACCACGCGGCCCTGGACGTCCCGGATCGGGAACAGCAGCCGTCCGCGGAAGCGATCGTAGAAGCCCGGCCCGTTCTGGCGGGCCAGGATGAGCCCGGCCTGCACCAGGACCTCCTCGGCGATGCCCTGCCGCCCCATGACGCCCAGCAGCGCGTTCCAGCTCTCGGGCGCGTACCCGAGCCCGAAGCGCTTCGCCACCTCCACGTCCACCCCGCGCTGCTCGAGATAGGCGCGAGCCTTCTCGCCGCCCGGCTCCCAGAGCGACCGCGCATAGAACTCGGCGGCGAGCGCCATCGCGCGCCGCAGCGCCTCGAGCTTGCCGTCCACCTCGGGCGTCCGCTGGCCCGCGTCGGGCAGGGCGACACCCGCGCGCTCGGCCAGGGAGCGCACCGCCTCCGGGAAGGCCACGCGCTCCTGGCGCATCAGGAAGCTGAAGGCGTCGCCGCCCGCGCCGCAGCCGAAGCAGTGGTAGATGTTCCGCTTGGGGTTCACGGTGAAGGACGGCGTCTTCTCGCTGTGGAAGGGGCAGAGGCCCTTCCAGTTCTCCCCGCCGGAGCGCTTCAGCTTGACGACCTGGCCGACGATCTCGAGGATGTCGGCGCGGGAGCGGATCTCGTCGAGGAGCTGCTGGGAGTATCCGCCCGGCATGGGACTCGCCTCAGCCCTGGGTGAGGGTGGCGACGGTGGCGCCGGCGCCGCCCTCGGAGGACGCGCCCGGGCGATGATCGGCCACGAGGGGGTGGGCGCTCAGCAATTCCTCCACCGCCCGGCGGAGGGCACCCGTGCCCTTGCCGTGGATGATGCGAACCGACGTGAGCCCGGCCAGGAATGCATCGTCGAGGTACTTTTCTAGCAGATCGCGGGCCTCATCGGTAGTCCGTCCTATGATGTTCATCTCGACCGCCACCGCGCCCTTGCCGGGGGTGGTGATGCGGTCAGTCATCCGAGCCCCTTCACCGTGCCCTCTTCCCCTTCGGGGGCGAGGGGGCGACGCGGCCTCACCCGAGGGGTTGCGCTGGATCACCCGGAGGGCCTGCATCGGCACCTTCACCGTCACCGCGCCCGCCTGCACCGTCACCGTCTCGCCGTCCACGCCCAGCGCGTCCCCCTTGAGCCCGAGGTGGGTGATCTCGACGCGATCGCCCACGCCGACCCGGCCCGCCCCGTCCGGCTCGACCGCGGGGGCTCCCGCAGTGTGCTCCACCTTCTGCGCGGTTTCCACCAGACGCTTGCGCGCGCGCTCCAGCTCGGGCCGGCTCTTCTCCGCGCGCTTGAGCCGGTCCCACTCCTCGTTCACGTGCCGCCGCACCTCGGTGACCAGGCGCTGGGCCTCCGCCTTGGCCCGGGCGATGGTCTCGCGCGCGCTTGCCCGCGCCGCCTCGAGCTCGGCCTGGGCCCGGGCGAGCAGCCCCGCGCTCTCCGCCTCGCGCCGCTCGATCAGCGCGCCGCGCTCCGCGTCCTTGCGATCGCGGTCGTCGAGGCGGGCCAGCAGCTCCTGGAGCTGCCGCTGCTGGGTGGAGCGGTGCGCGTGGGCCCGCTCGATCAGCGCGGCGGGCAGGCCGAGGCGCGCGCCGATGGACAGGGCGTAGCTCTGCCCCGGGCGATCGTAGACGAGCCGGAAGGTGGGGGCGAGCCGCTCGGCATCGAACTCCACCGAGGCGTTGCGGGCGCGCGGATGCGTGGAGGCGAAGCCCTTCAGCGGCTCGAGGTGGGTGGAGGCCACGACCACCGCGCCGCGCCCGGCCAGGTCCTCGAGCACCGCCTGGGCCAGCGCGGCGCCGTCGTCGGGATCGGTGCCCGCGCCCAGCTCGTCGAGCAGCACGAGCGAGCGGGCGTCCACCCGCTCGAGGACCTCGCGGAGCTGCTTGACGAACGCGGAGAACGTCGAGAGGTTCTCCGCCACGCTCTGGTCGTCGCCCACGATGGCGAAGCACTGCGAGAACACGGGCAGGCGCGCCCCGTCGCACGCGGGGACGTGGCAGCCCGACTGCGCCATGAGCACGAGCAGGCCCAGGGTCTTGAGCGCGACCGTCTTGCCCCCCGCGTTCGGGCCGGTGATGACGAGCAGCGGGCGCTCGCGGGTGATCTCGATATCCATCGGGATCACGGGGCGGCCGCCGTCCGCCGCCCAGTTCTGAGCGAGGAGGAGCGGGTTGAGGGCGCCGCGCAGGACGACGTCGCGCGCCTCGCCGATCGCGGGCTCGACCGCCTCCATGCGCTCGGCGAGGGCGCCGCGGGCGAAGATCAGGTCGAGCCCGCCGATCCCCGCCACCAGGTCGTCGAGCTCGGGCAGGGCGGCCCGCACCGCGTCGGTCAGCGCGGCCAGGATGCGGAGGATCTCGATCTCCTCCTCGCGCGCGGCCTGCACCAGATCGTTGTTCGCCTCCACGACCGCCTCCGGCTCCACGAAGAGCGTGGCCCCGCTCTGCGACCGGTCGTGCACGATGCCCCGCAGGCGCCCCTTGGCCTCCGCGCGGATCGGCAGCACGTAGCGGCCGTGGCGGACCGTGACGTAGCGCTCCTGGAACGTGGTGTCGGCACTGGGCGCGCCGAAGTAGGCCTCGAGCCGCTTCACGAGGTCGCGCCGCAGGTCGCGGATGCGCTGGCGCACGCGGCGCAGCGCGGGCGCCGCCTCGTCGCGCACCTGGCCGTCGGCATCGAGCGAGCGGCGGAGCAGGTCGGCCAGCTCGGTCTGGCGCGGGAAGCCCGCGAGCGCCTCCGCGAGATCGGGCGCCACCGGCTGGATGGCGCGGCCGTAGGCGAGCAGGCGCCCCGCCGCCTCCAGCAGCGGGATCAGCGCGGCCAGGTCCGCGGCCTCGGCCACCGAGCCCGGCACGCGCGCGGCCTCGAGGGTCGGCCGGACGTCGGGGATGCCCTCCCAGGGCGGCACGCCGGTCTGGCCCATCGCGGCCCGGGCCTGGCGCGTCTCGTCCAGCGCGCGCCGGATCGCGCCGGGATCCGTGAACGGGAGCGTGGTGATCGCCAGCTCGCGGCCCATCGGCGTCCGCGCCTCGCGGGCGAGGAGGGCCAGCACCTGCGGCCACTCGAGACCGCCGCTGCCCGCGGAGAGCCGGAACGCGGAGCTCATCGGCGCGGGGCCCTCAGCGGCGCTCCACGAGGCGGAGCGCCTCGTCGGCGGCCTGGTCGCAGGCCGCGGCGATCGCCTCCTGCTCCTCGGGAAAGAACGGCGAGAGCACGTGGTCGGACACGCGATCGCGGTCCTCACCCGGGCGGCCGGGCCGGCCGATGCCGATCTTGACGCGGCGGAGGTCGTTGGTGCCGAAGGCCGCGATCAGGGAGCGGACGCCGTTGTGGCCGCCCGCGCTGCCGCTGGTGCGCACGCGCACCTTGCCGAGCGGGAGGTCCAGGTCGTCGAAGACGATGATCAGGTCGGCGGGGCCCAGGTGGAACTTGCGCGCGAGCCGGGCCACCGGCGCGCCGGTGACGTTCATGAAGCTGCCCGGCTTGATGAGGTAGAGCGGCTCGCCCTGCCACCGGCCGTGGGCGACCGCGTGGCCGCCGTCGCGCTCGAAGCGCGCATGAATGCGATGGGCCAGCGCGTCGACGACGCGCTGGCCCACGTTGTGCCGGGTGTTGCGGTATTCCGGGCCCGGGTTTCCCAGGCCGACGATGGCCTGGGCCACCTACTTCTTCGCGCCCTTGTCCTTCGCGTCGCCCTCGGCGGGTTCCCCTTCCTTGGGCTTGCGCTCGGTGAGCACCTCGGGCTCGGCCGCCGCCACTTCCGTCGTCGCCGCCGCGGCCACCACCGTCTCCTCGGCCGCCGGCGGGGCGATGGTCACGACCGCCTGGTTGGGGTCGTTGAGCACGCGCACGCCCTCGGGGACCTTCAGGTCCTTCACGGTGAGCACGTCGTGGATGGCCAGGTTCGAGATGTCCGCCTCGAGGTACGCCGGGATGTTCCCCGGCAGGCAGGAGACCCGCACCTCGCGGAGCACCATCTCGAGGATGCCCTGGGTGTCCCTGACCCCGATCGCCTCGCCCACGTGGTGGACCGCCACCGTGACCTGGAGGGCGCGGTCCATCGCGACCTCCTGCAGGTCCACGTGGATCAGGCTCTCCGAGACCGGGTCGAACTGCATGTCCCGGATGATCGCCATCTTGGCGTCGGTGGTTCCCTCGAAGGTCACCCGGAAGAGCTGGGTGCTCCCCTCGTGGCCGTGGATGAGGCGCAGCACGTCCTTGGGCATCACCGCCACGTTCACCGCGCCCGCGCCGCCGTACAGGGTCGCGGGCACCTGGCCCGCGCGACGCAGGCGCCGGGCGGGTCCCTTGCCGGTTCCCTCGCGCTTCCGGATCGTCAACTCAGGCATTTCCATGACTCAGCTCCTTGTGAAAAGTTTGTCTACACGAAGAGGGTCGAGACGGACTCCTCGTCGTGGATGCGACGGATCGCCTCCGCGAGCAGCGGGGCGACCGAGAGAACGCGGATCTTGGACAGCTGCCGCTCGGGCGTGAGCGGGATCGTGTTCGTGATGATGACTTCCTCGAGCACGGACTCCTTGATTCGGGCGATCGCCGGGCCGGACAGCACGCCGTGCACCGCGCAGGCGAGGATGCGGCGCGCCCCCTCGCGCCGGAGCGCGTCCACCGCCTGGATGAGGGTGCCCGCGGTGTCGATCATGTCGTCGGCGATCACCACGTCCTTGTCCTTGACGTCGCCGATGAGGTGCATGAAGACCGCCACGTTGTTGCCCTCGCGCCGCTTGTCGATGATGGCGAGGCCCGCCTTGAGCCGCTTGGCGAGCGCCCGCGCGCGCTCCACGCCGCCCGCGTCGGGCGAGACGAGGACCGGATCCTTCAGATCCTTCTTCGCCAGGTAGTCGATGATCACGGGGGGCGCGGCGAAGAGGTGGTCCACCGGGATGTCGAAGAACCCCTGGATCTGCCCGGCGTGCAGGTCCACCGCGAGCAGGCGCTGGGTGCCCGCCGCGGTGAGCACGTCGGCCACGAGCTTGGCGGTGATCGGCATCCGGCCCTGCACCTTGCGGTCCTGGCGGCCGTAGCCGTAGTAGGGGAGCACCGCGGTGATGCGCCGGGCGGACGCCCGCTTGAACGCGTCGATCATCACGAGCAGCTCCATCAGATGATCGTTCACCGGCGGGCAGGTGGGCTGGATCACGAAGATGTCCTGGCCGCGGACGTTCTCGTTGATCTGCACGTACACCTCGCCGTCGGAGAAGCGCGAGACGTCCGCGTCGCCCAGGGGGACGTGCAGCGTCTTGGCGATCTCCTCCGCCAGCGGCCGGTTCGCATTGCCGGAGAAGAGCTTCAGCTCGTACATGCGGTCTCCTGTGCGCGAGGCTCGGGCAATCGTGGCTGGGGCGGGAGGAATCGAACCTCCATTGCGGGGGCCAAAGCCCCGAGTCCTGCCACTGAACGACGCCCCAGTGAGATCGTCGAGACCGTCTTCAGCTGCGGGGCCCCGGACATGGCCCCCGCACTCGCCCAGTCCGCTGACACTCGCAGGTCTTTCATCTGGTCGCCCGGATGGCCGGGCCCGAGTTCGTGCGCACCGCCCAGCAGGCCCAGCCCGCCCGGCTCACCCGCGTCCGGATCTGTCGCGCGTGGTCGAGCGAGCGCGCCATCCCGAACACGGTCGGTCCGCTGCCCGACATGATCGCTCCGAGTGCTCCCGCCGCCAAGAGGGCCGCCTTCATGCGGCCGATCACCGGCAGCACCGGCTCGACCACCGTCTCCAGATTGTTCGTCAGCGCCGCCGCCACCTTGCTCACGTTCCGCGTCCGCAGCGCCTCGATCACCCGCTCCGTCCCGGTGGCCTCGGCCCGCCAGCCCGCCGGCACCCGACCATACACCTCTCGCGTGGACAGCGGCACCCGCGGGTTCACCAGCACCAGGGCATACCCGCCGCCGCCGGGCAGCGCGGTCAGCCGCTCCCCGCGCCCCTGGGCCACCGCGCGCCCCGTTCCCAGGAAGAACGGCACGTCCATGCCCAGCTCCACCGCCAGCTCCTGCAGCCGCGCCCGGGGCCAGCGGAGCCGCCACAGCCGGCTCAATCCCCAGAGCGTCGCCGCCGCGTCGCTCGACCCGCCGCCCAGCCCGGCCGCCACTGGGATGCGCTTGCTCAGCCGGATCCGGGCCCCGGCCTCGACGCCCGCCGCCTTCTGGAGCAGACGGGCGGCGCGCATCACCAGGTTGCCGTCGTCGGTGGGCAAGTCGGGATCATCCGTGTGCAATGAGAGAGTGTCGGCCGAATCCAGCTTCAGGCGATCGAACAGGTCCACCGCCTGTAGCACCGTCGCGATCTCGTGATACCCGTCGCCCCGCTTCCCCAGCACCTCGAGGGCCAGGTTCACCTTGGCAGAGGTGCGAAGCACCACCTGCGCGCGCCCCCGCGACCGCTTCGACAAGGCAGCGTAGGCTACCATGTGCTGCGAAAGAGTGTCAACGGAAGTCTTGAATTCTAACGTGTTCCGGGACAGTCAGCTTCAGCAGCGCGGGGTCGAGCCCGGTGTTCATCT
>DATFGS010000326.1:0-18661 GCA_035249225.1 Candidatus Methylomirabilota bacterium
GACCCGCGCGGCGAGGCCGGCCTGCAGGCCGATCAGGAACGTGCGCTCGTAGGCGGACAGGTCCTCCTCGAGCGTCTCGACGTCGGCGCCGGCCCGCTCCAGGTGGCGCACCGCAGCCTCGCAGGCCGCGAGGACTTCGGCGTCCACCCGCCGGTTGCCGACGCGGGGCAACCAGCCGATGCGCAGCCCGCGCACCGTGATGTCCCGAGAATCATCGGCCGGCTCTGCGCGCGAGTACGGGTCGCCCGCGTCGAAGCCGACGATGGCGTCGAGGCACGCCGCGGTCTCGGCCACCGTGCGCGCCATCGGCCCGATGTAGGAGGTGGAGGAGAAGAGGTCGGCCTGGTGCACGTGCGGCACGCGTCCGAGCGTCGGCTTGAGCCCGACGATGCCGCAGCAGGACGCGGGCAGGCGGACCGAGCCGCCGCCGTCGGTGCCGAGGGCCAGGGGGGCCTGGCCGGTGACCACCGCGGCGGCCGCGCCGCCCGATGAGCCCCCGGCGGTGCGGGTGAGGTCCCACGGGTTGCGGGTGGCGCCGAAGAGCGGGCTGTCGGTCAGCGGCTTGTGACCGAACTCGGGAGTGGTCGTCTTGCCGATGAGGATGGCGCCGGCCTCGCGAAGCCGGTGGACGGGCACCGCGTCCTCGGTCGGCACCTGGTCGGCGAAGATCCGCGATCCCATCGTCGTGCGGACCCCGGTGGTGAACAGGAGGTCCTTGACCGAGAACGGAACGCCGTGCAGCGGCCCGAGCCGCGCGCCCGCCATCACCGCCGCCTCGGCCCGGCGGGCGTCGTCCCGGGCCAGGTCCGCGGTCACGGTGATGAAGGCGTTCACCGTCGGCTGGAGCGCCTCGATCCGCCGGAGCGTGGCCTCGACCACCTCGACCGGGGAGACCTCCTTGGTGCGGATCTGCCGGGCGAGCGTGAGCGCGTCGGTCTGGATCATGGGCGGCCCGGGAGCGCTCAGCGGCCTCCCGGCTCCGCGGCCAGCACCGCGGCGAACGTCTCGGTCAGGCTCTCCAGCTCGGCATCGCCCATCGGCGTGGAGAGGCAGCCGAGGCCGGTGATCGACATCAGCACCCCGCGCTCCATGAGCCCGCGCACCAGGCGGTGCAGCCGCGCCTCCTCCTCCGGCGTGGTGCGGGTGCTGCGGTAGTCGATCAGCTCGCGATCGGTCGGGTGCAGGCGGAAGAGCGAGCCCAGGCCGGTGACCGCGCCGGGCACGCCCGCGCGCTTGAAGCAGGCCTCGAGGCTGCCGCGCAGCTTGGCCCCCAGCTCGTCGAGCTTGGCGAAGGCCTCGGGCGTCAGCAGGCGCATCCCGGCCAGCCCGGCGGCCATGGTGACCGGGTTGGCGTTGAACGTCCCGCCGTGGGGCGCCGCCGGCTTGCCGCCGGTCGGATCGAACACCGCCATCACGTCGGCGCGGCCCGCGACCGCGCCCACCGGGAAGCCGCCGCCGATGATCTTGCCGAGCGTGGTCAGGTCCGGCGTCACCCCGAAGAGACCCTGGGCGCCCTGATAGCCCACCCGGAACGTGATGACCTCGTCGAAGATCAGCGCAATGCCGTGGGTCGCCGTCACGTCGCGCAGCGCGCGCAGGAAGTCGCGCTGGGCCGGGATCAGCCCCACCCGGTTCGGGATCGGGTCCACCACCACCGCCGCGAGCTGGTTGGCCTCGCGCTCGATGCGCGCCACCGCCAGCTCCGCGTGGTTGAACGGCAGCACCACCACGTCCTCGAGCACCGCCGGCGGCACGCCCCGCGAGTAGGCGGTGCTGGCGGGCGCGGCGAGGCCGCCCCAGTTCTCCGGCGTGGAGCCGAGGCTCACCTCCGCGTAGTCGTAGGAGCCGTGGTAGGCGCCCTCGAACTTGGCGATCTTCGGGCGGCCGGTCCAGGCCCGCGCGCCCTTGATCGCCATCATCACCGCCTCGCTGCCCGAGTTGGTGAAGCGCACCCGCTCGGCCGAGGGCAGGCGGTCGCAGAGCAGGGTGGCCAGCTCGACCTCCTCCGGCGTGGGCAGGGGGAACGACGCGCCCAGCGCGAGCCGTCGCGTGGCCGCCTCCACGATCGCGGGATGCGCGTGCCCGTGGATCAGCGCGGTGTAGTTGTTGAGGCAGTCGAGCCGCCGGTCGCCCTCCACGTCCGTGATCCAGCACCCGTCGCCCGAGGCCGCGTAGGGCGGGTAGGGCGCCATGTAGACGGTGGTGCGCGTGTTGCCGCCCGGCATCACGCCCTGGGCCTGCGCGAAGAGCGCGGCCGACTTCGAGCCGGGCGCGGCCCAGCGTCGGGTCTCGGCGCGCGCCTGCGGGGACTTCACTCCGGTGGTCGTGGCCATGGGGATCCTCCGCCCGGGATTATAGACGCTCGCGCGCCTTCGGCACGCGCTGGTTCCACCGGACCACGTAGACGGCCACCGCGCCGGCCAGCACCACGAGCACGATGAGGCCCGCCCATCGCTCCACCCGGTGCACGTCGGCCAGGATGGCGTAGATCTGGTCCGTGAAGAAGTAGGCGAGCCCGAAGACGAACGGCACGCTCACCGCGGCCGAGCCCGCGTCGGCCACGAGGAACTTCCAGAACGGCACGTGCGCGATGCCCGCGGTCAGGAACGCGGCGGCGCGGAGCCCCATGACGTGGCGCGCCATCGCGATCGTCTTCATGGCGTGCTCCCGGTACGCGCGGACCAGCGTCTCCTCGCGCGCCGGCGTCAGCACCCAGCGCACCGCGCGCCAGCCGAGGACCCGCTCGCCCCAGTGCCGGCCGACCCAGTAGAGCACCATGTCGCCGGACAGCACCCCGAGCAGGCACACCGGCAGCGCGACCCACCACCGCGCGAGCCCCTCGTGGCTCAGGATCCCGCCGGCGACGATCGGCATCTCTTCGGGGATCGGCACGCCCAGGCTGCCCAGCAGGAGCGCGACCAGGATGCCAGCGTAGGTGGACCGGGCGATCAGCTCCTGGAGGATCAGCATCGCGCGTTCGGTTAGCGTAACACCGAGCGTTGTGGCACACTCCGCTCGACTGCCATGCGCGACCCCGACGCCCTGATCTCGACCGAGGCCCTGGCCGCCCGGCTCGGGCAGCCCGGGCTCCGCGTCTACGACTGCACGACCCATCTCGAGCCGCGCGATCCCGGCTCGGAAGACCCCTACAAGGTGGTGTCGGGCCTGAAGACCTTCGTCGCCGGGCATGTCCCGGGGGCCGACTTCCTGGACCTGGAAGGGGAGCTCTCCGCGACCGACACGAAGCTCAAGTTCATGATGCCGCCGGCCGGACAGCTGGCGCGCGCCTTCGGCCGGCACGGGCTCGGCGACGGCGCCCGCGTGGTGCTCTACAGCATCGGCTCCATGATGTGGGCCACCCGGGTCTGGTGGATGCTCCGCGCGCTCGGCTTCGACGGCGCGGCGGTGCTGGACGGCGGCTTCGACCGGTGGCAGGCGGAGGGCCGCGCGATCGAGACGGGCGAGCCGAAGGGCTATCCGCCCGCGACGTTCACGGCCCGCCCGCGCCCGGGGCGGTTCGTCGACAAGGCCGCGGTCCGGGCCGCCATCGGCGATCCGCACACGGTCACCGTGAACGCGCTCGCCCCCCAGTCCCACCAGGGCCGCGCGCCCGCGATCTACGGCCGGCCGGGACGCGTGCCGGGATCGGTCAACGTGCCCTCGGCGACCCTGATCGATCCCGCGACCAAGCGCTTCGTCTCACCCGCCGAGGCGCTGGCCACGTTCGAGGCGGCCGGCATCTCCCCGGACAAGCACGTGATCGCCTACTGCGGCGGCGGCATCTCCGCCACGCTGGACCTCTTCGTGCTGCACCAGCTCGGCTTCCACGACCTCACGCTCTACGACGGCTCCATGGGCGAGTGGGCGAAGGACCCGAGCCTGCCGATCGAGACCGACTAGCCCGCTAGCGGCGCTTGAAGGCCGGCATCACCTGCGCCGAGAAGCGCTCGAGCTGCTCCAGGATCACCGCCTGCGGCGTGCCGACCGGCTGGCCCACGTTGACCACCTCGAGGCCGGGGTACTTGTGCTGGATCTCCATGAGCTGCTCGGTGATCAGCTCCGGCGGCCCGATCAGCCATGAGCCCGCCTTGACCGCGTGGCGCAGGGTCGGCAGGTTGGCCTGACGCACCCGCTTCGGGTCGGCCACCGCGTCGATCTGCTCGGGGGTGAGCCCGGGCACGAAGCCGAGCGGAGCGAACATCTTGATGTTCTCCTCGAAGAACGGCGTGGCCTCCTTGATGCCCTGGTCCACGCTGTCGGCGATGTGGAACGAGAATCCGATGCAGAGCCCCTCGCCCGGCTCGCCCTCCCGTCCGGCCCGCGCGCGCGCCTCGCGGAAGGCGTGGACCACCTTCTCGTTGGCGCCGCCGGGCGCCGCGCCGCCGCCGATGATGCCGCGGATGTCGTGCTTGGCCATGAAGTCGAGCGCCCGCGCGCTCGCGCTGACCACCGGCTGCCAGCACTCGACGGGCAGCGTCTTCGGCCGCGGCACCAGCGTGATCTCCTCGAGCTCGTAGCCGCGGTAGGGCACGCGCGGCGGGATCGTGTAGTGCTTGCCCCGGTGCGAGAAGGCGCGCTGGTTGAACGACGCCATGATGAGGTCCACCTGCTCCTCGAACAGCTCGCGATTGGCGTTCTGGTCGAGCAGCGGCGCCCCGAAGGTCTCGACCTCGCGGGTGTGGTACCCGCGCCCGACGCCGAACACGACGCGGCCGCCGGTCAGCCAGTCGACGGTGGCGAAGTCCTCGGCCATCCGGATCGGGTGCCACATCGGCGCGATGTTGAAGCCGCACCCGACGCGGATGTTCCTCGTGAGATGGCAGAGGTGCAGGGCCAGCATCAGCACGTTCGGGATGCACTCGTAGCCTTCGCGCTGGAAGTGGTGCTCGGCGAGCCAGAAGACGTCGTAGCCGGTCCGGTCCATCAGCTTCGCGATGGCCTCGCTCTTCGGGAACACGGTGGCCAGCCGCTCGTCGGTCAGCCAGCGGTCGTTCGCGGGCGTGCCGTCGAATCCCTCGTCGTCCAGATCCACGTGGCCCGCGAACAGGCTGCCGAAGCTCGTGATCATGTGCCGTCTCCGATCAGGACAGGTTGTAGGCCCGGGCGACGTTCTCGCCCAGGATCGCGCGGCGTCCCGAGTCCGGCATCGGCGCGACCATCTGGCTAAGCTCCTCGAGGTAGTTGCCGGGATGGTCGGGATGCGGGTAGTCGCTCGCCCAGAAGAACTTGTCCTCGCCGACCAGCTGCATCATGGCGGGGATGGTCCGCTCGTCGGGATCGGCGGAGATGAAGCACTGGCGCTTGAAGTAGTGCGACGGCTTCTCGCGGAGCCGGACGGTGGCGCCGAGCGTGGTCCCCCCGAAGATCGCGTCGGCGCGGTCCAGGAAGTAGCCGATCCAGCCGGCCTGCGACTCGAGGACCACCACCCGCAGGCGCGGGAAGCGGTCGAAGACCCCGAGCTGGAAGAAGGTGGCGAAGGCCTGCTGTACGCCGTGGCCCGCGAAGAGATCGAAGTACCACACCGCCCAGCCGAACTTGTCGTAGCGGTGGTGCACGTTCCAGGCGGGCGGCTCGAAGGTCGGGTGGATCGCGAGCGGCACGTCGAGGTCCTGCGCGGCCGCGAAGACCGCGTCGTGCTCGGGGGCGCCGTGCGGGACGCGGGTGATCGTGAACGGGCACACGAAGGCCCCGCGGCAGCCGTCGCGCACCGCGCGCTCGAGCTCGCGGGCCGCCTCGGCGGGGTCGCCCAGGGAGAGGTGCGCGATGGGGATCAGCCGCCCCCCGGAGTCGCGGCAGAAATCGGCGATCCAGCGATTGTAGGCGCGGCAATAGACGCCGGAGAGCTCGGCGTCCATCAGCTCGGCTTCCCAGAGCAGCCCGATCGTCGGATAGAGGACCGCCTTCGCCATGCCCTCGCGATCGAGGAGCTGCACGCGCTCCTTCATGTCCATGGTGCCGAACGCGGCGCCGCGCAGGTAGGTCTGCTCCGGCTTCGGGCGGATCCCCCGCATCTCCTCCGGGCGGATCTCGCCCTGCATCGCCCGCTCGCGCAGCCGCCGGGCCTCGTCGACGCGCATGCCCATCCCGCCCAGCGTGCCGAGCTGACCCGGGCGCGGCAGGGTGGCGCGCCGGCCCGCGATCTCCAGGTACTCGTAGCCGTCGTCGCCGACCCGGATGCGGATGGCGCGGTCGCGATAGCGCGGCTCGAGGTACTTCTCCCACAGGTCGGGCGGCTCCAGGATGTGCCCGTCGCAGTCGATGATCATCGCGCTGGTACAATACCCGAACCCATGAAGCTCGGCACCTCCGTTCGCTTCCTGTTCCCGACCTCGCCGGCCACCCACGAGCGGTTCAAGAGCCTGCTCGCGGCGATGCCGAAGGGCGCGTTCATCGAGCGGCCGATGGGGGCCTACGCGCCCGAGGAGCAGGCGCGCAACCTGATGGAGGTGGCCGCGGCGGCCCGCGCGGCCGGGCTCGACGGGCTCCTCACCGGCGACAGCCACGCCGCCAACCCCGGCTACGCCGCCACGTTCTCCCCGCTGCCCACCGTCGCGCGCCTGATGAGCGTGACCGGCGACATGCCGATCGGCGTGGTGCTGCTGGCGCCGTTCTACCACCCGGCGCTGCTGGCCGAGCAGCTCGGCACCCTGGCCGCGTTCGCGGGCGGGCCGCTGATCGTGACGTTCGTGCTGGGCGGCCGCCCGCCGCAGTTCGCGGCCTTCGGCATGGAGGAGCGCAGCCGCGTGAGCCGCCTCGAGGAAGCGGTGCCGATCACGCGGGCGCTCCTCGCCGGCGAGCGCGTCACCCACCGCGGCCGCCACTTCACGCTGGAGGGCGCCACCATCAGCCCGCTGCCTCGCGTGCCGGTGGAGATCTGGCTCGGCGGCACCGTCCCGGCCTCGGCCGAGCGCGCCGGCCGGCTGGGCGACGCCTGGCTCACCGGCCAGAACGCGACGGACGAGGACCTGCGGCGCCAGCTCGACCTGTACCACGCGGCGGCGGGGCGGGCCGGGCGCCCGGCGCGGCCGGTCCTGCGCCGCGACATCTACGTGGGCGAGTCCGACGAGGAAGCGCGCGCCGTCGTCGGCGCGATCCTGGCCGAGGGCTACCGCGGCACCGGCTTCGATCAGCTCCTGGTGGGCAGCGCGGCCACCGTCGTCGAGAGCCTGCGCCGCTACCGGGCGATGGGCTTCGACCACGTGATGGTGCGCCACGTCGTCGGCGATCACCAGCTCATGCTGCGCTCGTTCGAGCGCATCGGCCGCGACGTGATGCCGCGGATCCGCGCGCTCTAGCCGCCTCGCGGGGCTCTCCCCGCTATTGACGGGGGTCCGGCGCAGGACTACGCTTACCCCGTTTTCCGCTTCCTCGACCGGTTCGGACAGTCGGAGATCGCATTGACCTGTCCCCGGTGCCAAGCCCGGAATCGTGAGGGCCTGAGGTTCTGCGAGCACTGCGGTGCCCCGCTGTCGGGCACGTGCGCCCGGTGCGGCGCACCCATCGTCGATAGCGTGAGCTTTTGCGGATCCTGCGGGGCCCCGCTCACGCCCGCGCCGGGCGCCCGCTTCGCCTCCCCCGGCTCCTACACCCCGCCCTACCTGGCGGATCGCATCCTCAACTCGCGGAGCGCGCTCGAGGGCGAGCGCAAGCAGGTCACGGTGCTCTTCTGCGACCTCGCCAACTCGACCCCGCTGGCCGAGATGCTCGGGCCGGAGGCGATGCACGGCCTGCTGGACAGCTTCTTCGAGCTCGCCCTGGGCGAGGTCCATCGCTACGAGGGCACGATCAACCAGTTCCTCGGCGACGGGTTCATGGCCCTGTTCGGCGCCCCGCTCGCCCGCGAGGACCACGCCCGCCGGGCGGTCCTGGCCGCGCTCGGCATGCAGCGCGCGCTGCGCGAGCGCGCGATCGGGAAGCCGCGGGGCGGGGAAGAGCTCGACGTGCGCATGGGGCTCAACACCGGCCTGGTCGTGGTCGGCAAGATCGGCGACAACCTCCGGATGGACTACACCGCCATCGGCGACACCACGCACGTCGCGAGCCGCCTCGAGCAGCTCGCCGCGCCCGGCAGCATCGTGATCAGCGAGGCCACCTACCGGCTCGTCCGCGGCTACGTCCTCGTGGAGGACCTGGGCGAGCTGTCCGTGCGGGGCAAGACCGATCCGGTCCACGCGTTCAAGATCCTGGGGCCGGGGCCGCGGCGGTCGCGGATCGAAGGAGCGGAAGGGGCCCCCGCGCTCACCCCGTTCGTGGGGCGCGAGCACGAGCTGGCGGTCCTCCAGGGGCTGCTCGCCCGGGCCGAGGCCGGTCAAGGGCAGGTCGTCGGCATCGTGGGCGAGTCCGGCGTGGGCAAGTCGCGCCTCCTCCACCAGTTCCGCCAGGCGCAGCGCGGGCGCTCGCTGACGTTCCTCGAGGGGCGGTGCCTCTCGTACGGAAGCAGCATTCCGTATCTCCCGGTGCTCGACATCCTGCGCCAGAGCTGCGGGATCACGGAGACCGACGGCCCCGAGGCCATCGGGCAGAAGCTCGACTGGGCGCTCACCGAGATGGGGCTCGACGCATCCGAGGCCGCGCCGTACCTGCGGTACCTGCTGGGCATCAGGCTTGGAACCGAGCGGATCGCGGCCCTCAGCCCGCAGGCGATCAAGAGCCGGAGCACCGAGCTGCTGCGGCAGCTCACCTTGAGGGAAAGCCGGCGGCGGCCGCTCGTGATCCTGGCCGAGGATCTCCAGTGGATCGACAAGACGTCGGAGGAGTACACGAGCTCGCTGATCGACGCGGTCGGCGGGGCGCCCGTGCTGCTCGTGCTGACGTATCGGCCGGGCTACCAGCCGCCATGGATGAAGAAGTCCTACGCCACCCAGATCGGGCTGGGGCAGCTCTCGGCCGGGGAGAGCCTCGCGGTGGTTCACTCCGTGGTCGAGCCCGGGGCCGCCTCGGACGCGGTGAGCCGCTCGATCCTCGCGAAGGCCGAGGGCAACCCGCTGTTCCTGGAAGAGCTCACCCGGGCGGCCTACGAGCGCCGTGACCTCAAGGGGGGCGACCCGCTCCCCGGGACCATTCACGACGTGCTGAGCGCCCGCATCGACAGCCTGAGTCAGCCGGCCCGGCGTGCGGTCCAGGCCGCGGCGGTGCTCGGCCGCGAGGTCTCCCTGCGCCTCCTGACCGCGGTGTCCGACGAGCCCGACACCCTGGACGAGGCCGTGCAGGAGCTGATCCGCCGCGAGCTGTTCTACGAGCGCCCCGGGTCCGCGGAGCTGGCCTACGTCTTCAAGCACGCGCTGATCCAGGAGGTAGCCTACGGGACCCTGCTCGAGCAGCGGCGCTCCGCCTTGCACGCCCGCGCGGCCCGGAGCCTCGAGGGGTTCTACGACCGGCGGACCGACGAGGTGGTGGAGCTGCTGGCCCACCATTTCGGCCGGAGCCACGACCTCGAGAAGGCGGTGGACTACGCGATCCTGGCCGGCGAGAAGGCACAGCGCCACTGGGCGAACGCGGAGGCGCTCGCCCATTTCGGGGTCGCGCTCGCCACCCTCGACCTGCTGCCGGAGGGCCCCACGACCTCGCTGCGGCGGATCGACGCGGTCCTCCGGCAGGGCGAGGTGCGGTTCGCGGTCGGTCAGCACGTCGAGCAGCGCACGCTGCTGGAGCAGATCGGCCCGCTGGTCGAGCGCTACGCGGACCCGCCCCGGCGCGCGGCCTGGCACTACTGGACGGGCTTTCTCCTCAGCCTGACCGGCGGCCGCCCGGAAGCCGCGATCGCGCATTGCGCGCAGGCGGTCGAGATCGCGGAGAGCAGCGGCCTGCTCGAGCTGTGCGCCTTCGCGGAGTCCTGTCTCGCGCAGGTGTACGTCTTCGCGGGCGAGCTGCATCGGAGCGTCGAGGTGGGCGAGCGCGGGCTCCGCACGTTCGAGGCGCTGGGCAACCGCTGGTGGGCGGGTCGCACGCTGGCGCATCTGGCCGCCGCCGCGAACGCGCTCGGGCAGTGGGACCGGGCGGTCGGCTACTGCGAGCGCGCCCTGAGCCACGGGATGGCGGTGGACGACCTGCGGCTGAAGGTGTCGGCGCTGCTGCGCATGGGCCTCACGCACATCCAGAAGGGCGAGGTGCCGATAGGCCTGCGGCGCTGCGAGGAAGCGCAGGCCCTGTCACCGACCCCGTACGATGCGGCCGCGGTGCGCGGCATCCGCGCCTACGGCCTCATCAAGGAAGGGCGCCTGGCGGACGGGATCGGCGAGCTGAAGGACGTGCTGGACTGGTATGCGCGCTCGAATCTCCGGTTCACGCGCTCCCAGTTCACGCTCTGGCTCGGCGAGGGCTACCTCGCCGCCGGCGAGCGCGAGCTGGCGCGAACCGCCGCGGAGGAGGTGCTATCCGCGAGCGCGGAGACCGGGTATCGGCACCTGAACGCGCTCGCCCGGCGGCTGCTCGGGGAATCGCTGCTGTCGACGGATCCGGCCGCCGCCTCCGAGCACATCCGCCAGGCGGTGGAGGCGTTCCGCCAGAGCGGCGCGCGGCATCATCTCGCCCAGGCGCTCGCCAGCGTGGCGGCCGTGCGACGGCGGCGGGGCGACCGCGCGGGCGCGCGGGCGGCGCTCGAGGAGAGTCTGATCATCTTCGAAGAGATCGGGACGCTCGACGAACCAGGGCGGGTGCGTGAGGCGCTCGCGATGCTCGACGTGGAGACATTCCCGGACGGGCATGTCGGCCACCCTTGAGGATGAGGAGGAATCGAGATGGAGTCACAGTCGACCCAGGCCGCGCTGGCCGCGATGGCCAAGTCGCTCGACGAGATGGACAAGACTCTCAAGCTGCTCCTGGCGAAGTCGAACTCGAAGAAGAAGGGGAGATAGACGATGCCGCCGACATTTCAGCAGGTCGTCGAGAAGGCCAATCCCTACACACCCAATCTGGCCTACAGCACCATGCAGTTCGAGAACCCGATCGTGATCGAGCAGCAGGTTCATCTGGGGAACTGGGCCTTCAAGGGCGTCCCGTACTACATCGAAAAAGCGATCAAGATTCCATACACGTACCTCGATGCCCACGGCAACACGGTCGAAGACTATCTCCTGATAGGGTTTGCAGGGGGTGGCGCGTACTAGGATCCGAGGCCGGGCGCTTCCAGGTCATCGGAAGCGTCCGGCCGGTCCTAGCTCAGGCCGGCTGGCCCGATCGACGGTCGACCATCCGGTCGACGACGCGGCGGAGCTGCTCGAGGGTGAAGGGCTTCTCGAGGATCGGCGCCCCCGTCTCGAGAAGGAACGACCCGTACTCGGGTCCGCGCGTCTGCGCGCTCAAGAACACGAACCGGTCGAGGGCGTGGGGATGCTCGCGCCGCACCTCGTGGTACAGCGCCCGGCCATCCATCTCCGGCATGCGCAGATCGGACAGGACCACGTCGAACGGATTCCGCCCGATCAGCTCCAGCCCGGCCTTGCCGTCCGCCGCGGTCTGAACGTCGAAGCCGTCCATCCGCAGGGTCTCGGCGATGGTCTCGCGGAGAGCCCGCTCGTCGTCGATCACCAGGATGCGTGGTCCGTCCATGGTCGCCCGAGCTTCTTGTTAGCAACCGGGAGGCCACGCCAAAAAGCCCCGAACAAGGGCAGTTCACGTAGTTTCGGGACAGATCGCGGCACTTCCGGTTACCTGCGCGGGCGCCTCAGACAACGATTGTCACGACTATGCTCGCTGCAGCACGTCCTTTCGCGGCGCGCCGGGGGCGAGGAGCGTCCGCCAGTCGGTGTCCCGGGGCACCACCGCCTCGCCGGGGTGCAGCGTGTAGTAGCTCGCCTCGATCCCCGGCGGCGTCCCGCCCGCCTCGACCGTCCGGGTCGCCTGCAGGAGCAGCCGGCGCGCCTGGATCACCGCGCGGTCGGCGGGGCCCAGATGCTCGCGGGTGCGATCGGCGGTGCGGCCCATGCTCTCCTGCACCGCGCGGTCCTGGACGTTGATGCCGTCGATGCCGGTAAAGGTCTCGGTCTTCTGCACGCGCCGGTCCAGCAGGTAGCCGTTCTCGCGGTTGCGCTTCGAGCGGAAGGTCGTCTGGTCGACGTCGAGCGGGCCGTTGCCGAGCCGACGCTCGAGGCGGTCCTCGTCGGTGAGCGGCTCGGTCGTGCTGTGCTCCCAGTTGTAGACCATCGTGGTGTGGTCGTCCATCGGCACCCAGATGTGACCGGACGCGCCCGAGTACCCGCGCGCTCCGGGGCCGATCCGGGCCGGCCGGATCTGGTGGAAGGGCAGGATGAAGTGGTAGGCGCGCACGTGCACGTCGCCGTCCGCGAGCGGTCGCAGGCCGGCATACCGGTAGCCGTAGTCGGTGATGTCGAGCTCGAGGGCGGGCGCCCCGCCGCGCACGAAGGGGTCCGACACCTTGAAGCCGGGCCGCGCGGAGTCCGCGGCGAGAACCCGGTGCAGGATGGGCGCGTGCGAGGTGTCGATGCCGCCCTCGAGCCCCTGCAGCCAGTTGCTCTCCTGGATCACCTTCGAGACGTGGCGGTGCGAGGGCGGCGCCTGGGTCCAGGCGAAGTGCGGCAGCGGCGGCCGGAGCGCGGCGGGGCCGAGATAGGCCCAGACGATGCCGCCCGCCTCCACGGTCGGGTAGGCTCCGGTGCGGATCTTGGCCGCGAAGGCCAGCTCCTCCGGCTCGTTCATCATGTCCACGCACTGGCCGTCGACGTCGAACTTCCAGCCGTGGTAGACGCAGCGCAGCCCGCAGTCCTCGTTGCGCCCGAGGAAGAGCGACGCCTGCCGGTGCGGGCAGCGCTCGTCGAGGAGCCCGATGCGGCCGCGACTGTCACGGAAGGCCACCAGCTCCTCGCCCAGCAGCGTCACGCGCACGGGCGGGCAATCGGGCTCCGGCAGCTCCCATCCGAGCAGCGCGGGGAGCCAGTAGCGGCGCATGGTGGTGCCCATCGGGGTGCCGGAGCCGACGCGGGTCACTCGCTCGTTGTCGTCGCGTGCCAGCATGGGGGCCTCCGTTCGGGTTGCCGCAGGGGTGGACGCGGAACCGGGATCGAAGCGTTCCGGTCCCACAATTGACGCAGCACGCGGAGCCGCTCCTGCTCCAGCCGGTCGAGGGCCTCGACGGCCGAGGGCGCCTCGGCGACGCAGCCGGGCAGCTCCGGGTGCTCCGCGCGGCGGAGCCATTCGCCGCCGCGCTCGATCGACTCGAGCACGAGCAGGTAGGGCACCGCCTCGTAGTAGGCGAGGGGTTGCCGGTCAGACAAACGGCACCCACGCGATGGGCACGCCGGCGTCGGACTGGCGCGCCTTCTCCGTCGCGCTGATCCAGCTCGCGCCGTCCGGCAGGACCGCCGAGGCCGGCCGCACGCGGCAGAGATTCGGGTCGTCCACGTTGGGGGGCAGCACGCCCTGGTCGCGCAGCGCCCGGGCCGCCTCGATGAGCCGCCGCCGCACGAGGATCACCATCGCGTCGGTCGTGCCCAGGTGCTCCTGCGTCCGGTCGTAGATCGGCCCCATCGTCTCGGTCATCGCCCGATCTTGCAGGTTGCCGAGGAAGGGGATGCCGATCGTCAGCTCCTTCTGCAGCTGGTAGTCCTGCCGGTAGTCGTTGTGGATGTTGGCGGCGGTGTAGAAGCGGCGGTAGGGGTCGCCGCCGGACTCCACGTAGCCGCCCCAGGAGGCGAACGGATCGCGCACCTGCCGCGCCTCTTCCTCCGTCACCGGCCGATCGAGCCGCGCGCGCATCACGAACTGGAGATTGTGATGGTCGTCGAGCGGCACCCAGGCCCGCGCCGAGACGATGTGGGGATCGCTCGCCGCGATCATCGAGTAGAACGGCAGGATGAACTGGGTGATGCGGTGCCAGTACAGGCCCTCGACGTCCGAGCGCCGCCGCGCCGAGTAGCACGCGCCGTAGTCCGTGGGCAGCACCTCGAGCCGCGGCCGCTTGTCCCGGTGGAACGTGCCCCGCTGCTTCGTGTCGGGCGAGCGCTTGGCGTGCACGAAGTCGATGTGGGAGGAATCGATGTCGCCCTCCAGCGCCTGCACCCAGTTGCACTCCTCCAGCATCATGAGCGGCGGGTAGACCTGCGCGGCGGGCAGCGTGTTGATCTCGAAGGCGGGGAAGGGGGGCGCGGTCTCGCGCGGGCCCATGTAGGTCCAGATCACGCCGTTCACGTCCCGGCAGGGATAGGCCCGCGCCCGGATCTTGTCCTTGAAGGTGGACTCCTCCGGCTCGTTCGGCATGTCCACGCAGCGGCCCGCGACGTCGAACTTCCAGCCGTGGTAGGAGCACCGGAGCCCGCACTCCTCGTTGCGGCCGAAGAAGAGCGAGGCGCCGCGGTGCGGGCAGTTGGCGGCCAGCAGGCCGACCTCGCCGCGCGTGTCCCGGAACGCGACCAGGTTCTCGCCGAGCAGCCGCACCTTCTTCGGCGGGCAGTCGGGCGCGGGCAGCTCGCTCGCGGGCAGGCACGGCATCCAGTAGTGCCGCAGCAGCTCGCCCATCGGCGTTCCGCGTCCGACCCGGCACAGCAGCTCGTTGTCTTCGCTCGAGAGCATGGGCTGCCTCCTATTGCCAGACCGCGAAGGCCATTCCGACACCGGAGCCGGCCTCGGACCGGTACGACGGCACGTAGTCCACGAGATGCATCGCCAGGTGCTCGGTCGCGCCGGCGGTAGCGATCCAGTTGCGGATCTCGGAGTTGCCGGATTCGAGCTTGGCCGCGGGCAGCGCGCTCAGCGCCTCGCCGTCCTGCTTGGCCAGCAGGTCGAGCACGTGCCGGTCCAGCTCCTCGTCCACGAAGAAGTGGCTGAGCCCGCCCGAGGCCACGACCGCCACGCGCTTGTGGACCGGCCAGCCCTCGATCGCCTGGCGGATCGCGCGGCCGAGCTGGTAGCAGCGCCTCGGAGTCGGCTGGTTCGGCGGGTAGTACGTGTTGAGCAGGACGGGCACGATGGGGACCACCCGATCGCCCATGAGCCGCTGGTGCACGAAGCTCCATGCGTGGCCGAAGGGGCCGTGGCGCGGCTGCACGCGCAGGTGGGCCACGTCGAAGTCGAAGTCGCGCGTGAGCGCCTCGATCAGGTGCCGGCCGAGCGGCGCGTCCACCGGGAACGACCGGTTGGCGCCGTCGCCGTAGAGGCCCCAGTAGGAGAGCCGGCGCAGGGGCGGCACGCTCTCCCGCGGGGGCGGCAGGTTCTCGACGGCCTCGCCCCAGTAGATGCAGAGCGCCGGCTGATTGTCCGGGCCGAACCACTCGTTCTGGTCGTCGCCGATCACGACGACGACGTCGGGCGCCTCCTCGGCCAGGACCTGGCCCAGGTGGCGGATCGCCGTCTGCGTCGCCTCGTGGCGGGCGCGGGTCACCTCGGGCTCCAGCTCGCGGCCGATCCAGGCGGCGCTCTCGCGCGCCTTCGCGGCGAACTCCGGCAGGCGGGCCCGGTCCAGCTCGCCGAGCCCGTCGAACGCCTCGTGGGGCGTGCTGAGCATCGGGCTGTGCGAGCTGCCGATGCCGAGCGTGACCTCCGCCATGCCGCTCTCCTGTGGCCCGAGGCCGCCTCGGGGCGGCCGCCCGGATGCGGCGAGGATCCGTCGAAAGGGGGCCCTCGTCAAGCCGGGGTCAGTTCAGGCAGATGCTCCGGACCACGCCCCGGGTCAGTACGTCCAGCACGGGGCCGTGCCGCCGGTAGAGCACGACGCGGCTCTGCGCGGTCACCGGCACCGTGGAGTCGGGCCCGTCGACCGGCCGGCCGTCGACCGAGACCTGGAAGGCGGTCGCGCCGAACAGCGCGGCGATCTGCTCCTGGCGCCGCAGGGCCCGCGCGAGATAGTCACGGAAGGCGACGAGCTCGCCCGGGCGCAGCACGTCCGACGTGCGGGCCAGCGCGTCACCGAGCGCCAGCATCTCGACCTCGTTCATCGGAGACCTCCTCGGCCTCGACGGCCGGCTCGATTCAGTTGAGGGAAATCGGGACGTCGACGCCCAGCAGCGTGCTGCCTCGATCGGCCCGCCGATGGCACGGCGGGATGGCGAGCTCGCCGCGATACTTGGCCACCGTCCGCCGGGCGAGCACGAACCCGCGCTCGCGGAGGGCGGCCACCAGGGCCAGGTCGGTGAGCGGCCGGCCGCCGTTCTCGCCCGCGATCAATGAGCGGAGGCACGCCTTGACGGTCATCGTGGCGACCTGGCCGCCCGCCGCGTCCGCGACCCCCGGCTGGAAGAAGTGCTTGAGCGCGAACACCCCGTGCGGCGTGTGGACGTACTTGGAGCTGATGGCCCGGCTCACGGTGGACTCGTGCATCTCGATCTCCTCGGCGATCTCCCGCAGGGCGAGCGGCCGCAGGTGCGCCGGCCCGAGGTCGAAGAAGTCGCGCTGGATCCGGACCACGGTCTCCACCACGCGACGGATGGTCTGCCGCCGCCGCTCGATGGCCTCCACGAACCACCGCGCCGCCTGCCGCCGCTGGGCCACGAAGTGGCGCTCCTCCGCGGAGAGCTGCGCGGTGAGCCCGCGGTACGCCCGGGCCACCCGGAGCACCGGCAGGCCCTGGTCGTTCAGGCTCACGACGTACTCGCCGTTGACCTTCTCGACGGTGATCTCCGGCACCACCGGGCGCGCGTCGGCCGCCCCGAAGGCGCGGCCGGGCTTCGGATCGAGCCGCCGGATCCGGGCGGCCGCGGCGAGGACGCGCGGCAGCGGGGCCCGGAGCACGCGGGCCAGGTGCTCGTAGCGGCGCCGGCCCAGCGCCTCGCAATGGTGCGCGACGATCTGGATCGCGAGCGGATCGGCGGTGGGATCCGCGCGGAGCTGGAGCACCAGGCACTCGCGCAGGTCTCGCGCCGCGACCCCGACGGGATCGAAGCCCTGCACCAGGGCCAGCGCGCGCGCCACGGTCGCGGGAGAGATCCCGGTCGCGGCCGCGATCTCCTCCAGGTCGGCGCGCAGGTAGCCGTTGTCATCCACGTTGCGGATGATCGCCTCGCCCGCGGCCCGGACCTGCCCATCGCAGGCGACGAGCCGGAGCTGCCCGAGCAGATGCTCGGCGAGCGTCGGCGCCGCGCCGGGGAGGTTCTCGAAGGGAAACGGCTCGTGGTCCTCCGTGGACACCGGGGTCCGCTCCGCGCGCAGGCCCTGGTCGTCGGCGGGCGGGTCGAGCCGGGGCTCGTCGGGCGTCGGGGCCGGCTCCGGCGTGTCCAGGCGTTCCAGGAACTCGTTCTCCTCGAGCGCCTCCTCGATCTCGTCCTCGAGCTGCGGCAGCGGCTGGACGAGCAGGCGCACGGTCAGGATCTGGAGCGCGCTCAGCCGAAGCTCGGGGCGGATGACCATCCGGAGTGTTTGCGCCATCGTGAGGTCCTCCCGTGCAGCGCACCCTAGCACTGCAGGCACGATTAACGCAATAGCAGGAATCGGGCCATGCCGTGTAAGGACAGTAAGGACCGAAGAATCGGTCAGTTGCGGGACAGTCTGGAGCTGTGAGATCTAGCCGCCCAGGCCCTTGGCCTTGTAGACGGGCGCGGCGGCTGGGCCGGCCAGGAACTGGATGAGCGCCTTCGCCGCGTCGGCCTCCTTCGCCTGGGCGGCGAGGCCGACGGAGAAGATCGTCACGGTCTGCAGCTCCGCCGGCAGCGGGCCGACCACGTCCACGCCGGACACCGCCATCAGCTCCGGGATCTGCGAGGCGCCGAGGTCGATGTCGCCGGCGACCAGGGCCTCGCCCGTCTTCGTGCCCGTGTCCTTGTACTTGGCGCGGACCTGCTCGGTGATGCCGAGGCGCTCGAGCGCCCGCGCGAACGCGACCCCCGAGGCGCCTTCCTTCGCGAAGCCCACCGACTTCGCCGCCAGCACCGCGCTCTTGAGCGCCTCGGGCGTGCTGATGTCCGGCCGGGGCGCGCCCGCCTTCACGCCGACGCCGACCCCGGACCGCGCCACGTCCACCTTGCTGCCCGCCGCGACCTTGCCCTGCTTGGCCAGGTCCTCGATGAGCGGGCTCGTCAGGACGAGGACGTCCGCGGCGCGGCCGTCGGCGAAATTCTGCTTGAGGGCCGCCGCGAGGCCGTAGGTCACGACGACCTTGTGACCCGACGCGCGCTCGAACTGCGCGAAGAGCTCGGAGACGGCCGGCTGCATGCCGACCGTGCTGAGCACCTGGATCTCGGCCGCGTCGGCGCCGCTCCAGGCCGTCGGGGCCAGGAGCGCGAGGGCCATCGCCACGAAGCGCATCGCACGTGTCGTCATTGGTGCCTCCCATGTTCGATCAGCTCGCGAGCCTCGGGCGCCATGTAGACGGCCTCGCTCCCGAGATCGCCCAGGGCCCGCGCGAGCGCGCGGAGGCGATCCACCAGCGGTGCGCGCTGGTCGATCAGCACGAGGTGCGCGCCCCGCACGACGCAGAGCCCGCCACCCATGAGGGCCGGCGTCTCGAAGGGCTCCGTCCGGACCTCGACGCCGAGCCGCGCGGCGGCCTGGACCAGCTCGTCGAGGAGCTGCTGGGCGTCCATCGAGGGGGATGGTACTCGACGGGCTCGTGGTCCGGTAGCCGTCAGGGTGTCGGCGCGCATTTTCGCCACCCCCGTGACGCTGAACGCGAGTCGGGCCGATCGCGAGGCCCTAAGTGGCTGATTCCGGAAGCTTGCCGGGATGGCTTAGCTCTTGCGTTCCCCCCCGGTGAGGTCCGGGACGGAGCCCGTGGTCGCCA